>CAYPKV010000065.1:0-12470 GCA_964411415.1 uncultured bacterium | reverse complement strand
GTGCCTGATTAAAGACGGGTGAATGTAACCGGCTGGGACATTCTGGTAATGTCCCAGCAAACGCAGGGCTGCGTCAGGGGGGTAGCAGGATGGGCAGGATGGTGGGTTTACTGGTATTGGTCGTCTGGCTGTGCGCCGCCTGTGGTGGCACGGTGGCGCCGCCGCAGACGGGAACACAGCCGCCGCCTGAGCTGCCGCCATCAGGCCCGCCGCCGCCGGTCACGTTCAGCTGGTCGGAATGGCCGGGTGGTACACCAGTGGCCGGTCAGGACGTGACCGTTCCTGCCGGGCAGACCGTGCTGCTGGACGTAAGTCCACCGGAGCTCGGTGATCTGACCATCGAGGGCACGCTCGTGTTCGCTGATACTGACCTGGAGCTGACCGCGGCTTCGATCATGGTTCACGGTGCACTGTTCGTGGGCAGCAGCGACAACCCGTTCAGTCACCAGGCGACGATCACACTGACCGGCCAGCGCACGGCAGCGGCAGCAGACGGCATGGGTGACCGCGTCCTGGGCAGCATGAACGGCGGACGCATCGAGCTGCACGGCGGCTCGGTGCACAGCTGGACGGTCCTGCGTGCGGACGCCCGCCCCGGTGACCGGCACGTGACGGTGGCCGACGCGAGCGGCTGGCAGGCCGGCGACCGCATCGTCATAGCCACGACCGATTTCCCCCAGTGGGACGGTGACGGCGCAGTCGAACGCCAGACCGAAGAGCGCGTCCTGACCGCCGTCAACGGCAACCGGCTCGAGTTCAGCGAACCGCTCGGCTTCTTCCACGTCGGTGAGCTCATGAACGTCGCTGGCGTCAGCGTGGACCAGCGGGCCGAGGTGGCCAGGCTGAACCGCAACATCGTCGTCCAGGGACCGGAAAGCACGCTCGACCCGTCAGCGGCCGACTACCGTTTCGGTGGCCACATCATGATCATGCCGCGCGGCAGCGGCCGTTTCAGCGGCGTGGAGCTGCGCCGCATGGGTCAGGCCGGCATCCTGGCCCGTTACCCGGTGCACTGGCACCTGGTCAGGGACGGCGGCGAAGGCAGCTACATCCGCCACTCCGCAGTTACGGACTCCTTCAACCGCTGCGTCACCATCCACGGCACGAACCACGTCGTGGTCTACGACGTGGTCGGCTACGCGAACCTGGGCCACTGCTTCTTCCTGGAAGACGGCGCAGAGACCGGCAACGTGCTGCAGCACAACCTGTCGCTCAACACGCGCAGGCCAGCGCCGCAGGACGTGTTCCTGCCGTCGGACGCTGATTACCTGGGTCCGGCCGGCTTCTGGATCACCCACCCCGGCAACGACCTGCTGGACAACCGCGCCGTCGGCTCCATGGGAACCGGCTTCTGGTACGCGCTCCCGGAACACCCGACCGGTGATTACCGGCGGGCTTTCCCGGCTGACGCGGAACAGATCTTCCCGCGTAATGCCCCACTCGGCCTGTTCGCCGACAACACCGCCCATTCCAACCAGGCGATCGGTCTGCACGTCGACAACGGCCCGACCGCAGACGTGCTGCACAACCCGCCGGCTTCTTACCGGCCCCGCGACGCCGCCGGCGAACCGGTCACGGCCGTGTTCGACAACTTCAACGCCTGGCGCAACCGTAACGCCGGCGCCTGGTTCCGGGGCAGCGACACTGTCCTGCGGGGTGGCGTGCTGAGCGACAACCCCATCGGCGTGACGTTCGCTTCCAACCGGTCCTGGGCCACAGGCGTCAGCTTCATCGGCCAGACCCCCAACTCAGGTGACCCGCGCAGCTGGGAGCCCAGTGCGGCGCTCGGCCTCAGCGTCGGCCGGCCCTGGGACCCGGATTTCGTCGTGCGGGGTTTCGAGTTCTATGACGGTGATGTAGCCGTCACAGACAGCTTCTTCGCCGCCTACGGCCACAACGGCTTCCAGGACGCGGTGGCACTGTCGTACAAGGACTTCACTGCCTTCTCGGTCAGTCCGCTCAACCACACGGCCGGGCTGCGCTTCGCCGCGGGGACGCAGCGGGTCTGGCTGACCAGCCGTTCACCTGAACCTGACGAGCCGGCCGACGGTTACCGCTCGGCCCTGTTCATCGACCGGGACGGCAGTGTGACCGGCACGCGCGGTGCGGTCGTGACTGCCAACAACCCGTTCATGCACGCGGCGGGCTGCGAACTGAACGCGGAGTGGAACAGCGTCGTGTGCCCACCTTCAGTGGCGTTCGCCGCGCTGACACTGTGGACCGTGCCGGACGGACTCGGCCCGGTGACCATAAGCCGCGCTGATGGCGTGAGCCATGTGATGCTGGGTCGTCACGCCCCGGAGTACCGCACCAACCTGCTGCTGGACGGCAGTTACAGCTACTCGTTCAGCGGCTCGGCCAGCCACATGCGACTCAACCTGACTGATATCCCGGCTGGTACCCTGCTGCACGTCTCGCTGCCGTGGAGCGGTGGTGCGCCATACATCTACCGGGACTGGTGGATAGACGGACGCAACCTGCTTACCGCCCATGATTCGCTTCAGGAGCTGCGAGACTCAGGTGCTTCCGGTTACTTCTTTGATGGCAGCCGCCTGCACCTGAACTTGCTGGAGCGGGACGGGCGGGGCTACGCCCAGGTGGAGATATGCCGGGTGGAGCTGTGCCGTTAGATACCCAGGTCGCGCATGAGCGCGCGGCATATGCCCGCACGTTGCAGCTGACCGCCTGACACCTGTCCTGGCAGCGGTCACGCAGCTGCCAGATGCCGGTCCGTTCCATCAGTTCGCGGGCCCGCTCCATGAGCGCCGCCGTGGCCGTCGAGCCTTCAGTCAGCAGACTGGTGGCAGCGCCAGCCAGCATCGCTGCCAGGGCGGTGAACAGCAGCAGGACCACGGTCGGTCCGGGGTTACGTCGCACCGTCCGCAGGCTCAGGCTTATCAGGAGCCGTACGCGGGTCATTCCTGCAGGCTAGCCGGACATTGTCATACGGGGAACATGCGAAAGGAGGAGGCGGGGACTAATTGCTCTGTCATGGTCGGGTCTGTCATGCGCACAATGGAGTCATGAAGGCACAGGGAAAGACGATAACGGTAACCGGTGCAGGCAGCGGGATGGGCCGCGAACTCACGCTGCTCCTGCTGGCCAGGGGTGCCCGTGTGGCTGCCGTGGACCGGAACAGCGAGGCGCTCGCAGAGACCGCGCGGCTGGCGGGCGAAGGCGCGGATCTGGCCACCTTTGCGCTTGATGTCAGTGACCGTACCGCCTGCGAAGCGCTTCCTCAGCAGGTCATCGACCACTTCGGTGCCGTCGACGGCCTCATCAACAACGCCGGCATCATCCAGCCGATGGTGAAGGTAGCTGACCTGGACTGGGCCGTGATCGAGAAGGTCCTGAACGTGAACCTTTACGGAGTGCTGTACCTGACGAAGGCGTTCCTGCCGCACCTTCTTCAGCGTCCCGAAGCGCACATCGTCAACATCTCCAGCATGGGCGGCTTCCTGCCCGTGCCAGGTCAGACTGTGTACGGAGCGTCGAAGGCGGCAGTCAAGCTGTTCACCGAGGGGCTCTGGTCAGAGCTGGCAGACACGAACGTGCGGGTCACGGTCGTGTTCCCGGGAGCTATTGCCACGAACATCGCCGGCAACTCGGGCCTCAGCCTGCCGGGCTCGGCCGATGATGCCGCGAAGTCCGGCATGCAGACGATGGCGGCAGCCGAAGCCGCTGAGGTGATCGTCGACGGCATGGAACGCGACGCGTTCCGCGTCCTGGTCGGTAAGGACGCCACGTTCATGGACCGCTTCTACCGCCTGAACCCGCAGCGGGCCGCGAAGCTGATCTACGAGCGTATGCGTTCGATCATGAGCTGACCGGCAGCCACACCGTGAAGAGGGCGCCACCGGCGGGATCGTTGCTGGCACTTACCGTGCCACCGTGCAGCTATGCCGCTTCCAGGTGTGGCAGCTGTTTGCGCATCGTGTAGGTTCTGTGCAGGAGCTGTAAGATCCTGTCAGTGAGTGTAGATCCGCTCCTTGACCGCAGCCGCGGAGCCCTGATCGGCCTGGCGGTGGGCGACGCACTCGGCACCACCCTCGAGTTCGAACCGCCCGGCAGTTTCGAGCCGCTGACGGACATGGCCGGCGGCGGTCCGTTCCGGCTGGCCCCTGGCGAGTGGACCGACGACACGAGCATGGCCCTGTGCCTGGCCGAATCAATCGTCGACACGCGGTCTTTCGACCTGCACGACCAGCTGCGCCGTTACGTGCGTTGGTACCGTGAAGGCTACTTAAGCGTGAACGGCGAGTGCTTCGACATCGGTACGACGGTCAGGCAGAGCCTCGAGTGGTTCGAAGCGACCGGCGACGTTCATTCCGGACCGAGTGATGAATGGTCGGCCGGCAACGGCAGCATCATGCGCCTGGCGCCGGTGCCGGTAGCCTGGGCGTTCGACCCGGGTGAGGCGATGCGGCTGGCCGGTGAGAGCTCCCGCACTACCCACGGCGCCCCGGCGTGTGTCGACGCCTGCCGCTTCATGGCGGGCCTGATCGTCGGCGCGATCCATGGTGCCAGCAAGGAAGAGCTGCTGTCGCCCGGGTACACGCCCGTGCCTGACCCGTGGATCGGACAGCGGCCGGATGGTGACCTGAACCGCATCATCAGGGGTGAGTACCTGCGCCGCGAGCCACCGCAGATACGCGGCACCGGATACGTGGTCGCCTCGCTCGAAGCCGCACTGTGGGCGTTCTCGCGCAGTTCCAGTTTCCAGGAAGGTGCCCTGCTGGCCGTGAACCTGGGCGAGGATGCCGATACGACCGGAGCGGTGTACGGGCAGATCGCGGGCGCTTTCTACGGGCTGTCGTGCATACCCCGGAACTGGCTGCAGAAACTGGCCATGCGGGACACGATCATGGAACTCGCCGACGGTCTCGTTTCGCTGTGGCCGACGGGTGACAATAGCGCATGAGCGTACCGCCACCCGAACTGTTCGAGTACATCGGCCGCCTGAAAGGTTACCGGGGTGATTTCACCGGGGCCATCAGCACCTTCACCGCAGGAATCGGGCACCATCCGGCTGACCCGAGGCTGTACCGCCACCGTGGTCACCGGCACCTGAACCTGCGGCAGCTGACCGAAGCGCGCCAGGACTTCCGGCGTTCCCTGGAGCGTATGGACGGTTTCGCCGACAGTCGTGAACTGGGTCAGGAGCGGGTGCTGGAGCAGCTTGAGCAGCTCGTGCTGGGCGGACCGGCGGTAACGGCAGACGGTGGCTACAGCGCCAGCCTGCCGTTCAAAGTGCATTACCACCTGGCGCTTACTGAGCACTTCCTGGGTGACGACACCGAAGCTGTCCGGCAGTTCGAAGCAGCGCTGCAGGACGCTGACACGACCGACCTGCATGTGGCGGTGGCCAACTGGCTCGTCGTCCTCTATGGCTACACGGGGCAGCAGGAACGGGCCGCTGAGCTGCTGCAGGGCATCAGTTTCACCGGCCAGGCCGGTGTGAACCGCTTCTACCAGGAGCTGTTGCGCCTGTACCGCGGAGAGCTGAGTGCCGAAGATCTGCTGGAGCGTGCCAGCAGTGAGCCGCGCGAACTGGCCACGAGCGGCTACGGCCTGGCGTCCTGGCTGCTGTTCCAGGGGCGGCAGCAGCAGGCGGTCGAACTGCTGCAGCGGGTCATCCGCGAAGGTGACGCTGCCGCGTTCGGCACAATCGCTGCCGAGATCAGACTGCAGAACCTTTAAGTCATCGGCCGCTCGATGATGATTATCCAGCTGGTGCCAAAGCGGTCTGTCACCTCACCGTAGAGCTCGGCGAACGGCTCTTCGTGCAGCGGCTGGACCGTCGTGCCGTCTGCCGCCAGCGCGTCGAACAACCGGTGGGCCTCAGCGGCATCGTCAGGGACCAGGGTCAGCTGAACGTTGCCGCCGATGTGCAGGTTCCTGTTCATGTCGGGGGGCACGTCGCTGGCCATCAGCATGACTGAGTCAGTCAGCTGCAGCGTGATGTTGGCGATCAGGTCTGCGAACTCCCCGTTCGGTCCGCTGGCTTCCGGGCCGAAATCGCGGTAATGAACGACCGCAGCGATCTCCCTGCCGAACACCTCTGAGTAGAACTCGAACACCTCCGCGGTGTTGCCGTTGAACAGCAGATACGGATGGACTGCTTTCATGGTGGCTCCCCTCGCGCAGCCTTGACTGTGTTTCAGGCCGCAGGGTAGCTGCTGAACGTGAGCCCTGGTTCAACCGCGCAGGAACAGCCGGTAGGCGGCGTTGTCGGTCTCGTCCTCGAACAGGTAGCCGAGCGTGGCCAGTTCACGGTCGAAACGCGCGCGGTCTTCAGGTGCGACCTGCAGCCCCATCAGCACCCGGCCGTAATCCGCGCCGTGGTTGCGGTAGTGGAACAGTGTGATGTTCCAGGGTTGTACGGCATCCAGGAACTCCTGGAGGGCGCCGGGCCGTTCCGGGAACTCCGAGCGCAGGATCAGCTCCTCACCGACGGTGCGGGCCCGACCCCCGACCATGTAACGCAGGTGGGACTTGGCGGTCTCGTTGGCGCTCAGGTCGACGACGTCGTAACCGTGCGCTGCCAGCTCGGCGATCACGCCGTTGCGTTCACCGCCGGCGTCGCTGACGCTGATGCCAACGAACACGTGAGCGTCCTCACTGTCGGCGTAGCGGTAACTGAACTCGGTGAGGCTGCGGCGTCCAAGTACCCGCAGGAAGTCGCGGTAACTGCCGGGCCGTTCGGGGATGGTCACGGCCAGCAGGACCTCACGCGATTCACCGCGGTTGGCGCGCTCGGCAACGTGTCCCAGCCGGTCGAAGTTCATGTTGGCGCCGGTGTTGATGGCGATGAGTGAGCCTGTCGGGGCGCCGTTCCGGGCCACCCAGGCTTTCAGGCCCGCGAGCGACAGCGCACCGGCAGGTTCAGCCAGTACGCGGGTGTCTTCGAAGATGTCCTTGATCGCATCGGACATGGCGTCGGTGTTGACGGTGATGATGCCGTCGAGCTGCGCCGCACAGATCGAGTGGGTGAGGTTGCCGACCTGCCGGACGGCGACACCATCGGCGAAGTTGCCGACGCGTCCCAGCTGTACCGGTTCGCCTGCCGCCAGGGCCGCCTGCATGGCTGCCGAATCCGTCGGTTCGACGCCGATAACCTTCGTCTCGGGCCGCAGGAACTTCACGAACGGAGCGATGCCGGCTGCGAGCCCGCCGCCACCGACCGGCACGAAGATCGCAGCTATGGGGTCCGGATGCTGATGCAGCAGCTCAGAGGCGATGGTGCCCTGACCGGCGATGACCTCTTCGTCATCGAAAGGGTGAACGAACGTCAGGCCACGCTCGCGTTCAAGCTGTCGCGCGTGCAGGTAGGCGTCATCAAAGTTGTCGCCGTGCAGCACGACGTCGCCACCCAGGTGCCGGACGGAACTGACCTTCACGTTCGGGGTCGTGACCGGCATGACCACGGTGGCGTTCAGGCCCAGCTGGCGGGCGGCGAGCGCGACCCCCTGGGCGTGGTTGCCAGCCGAGGCGCAGATGACACCGGCGCGGCGTTCCGCGTCTGACAGCTGCACGATGCGGTTGTAGGCACCGCGGATCTTGAAGGAGTGGATCGGCTGCAGGTCCTCGCGCTTGAGCAGTACTTCGCTGCCGAGGCGCGCTGACATGCGGCCCATCCGGTCGAGCGGGGTCTGCTGGGCGACCTCGTAAACGCGGGCTGACAGGATCTTTCGTACCAGGTCGATCACCGTGGGGCCCATCTTAATGGGTCAGAACAGCTTTATCCGGTTGCCGGCACGCTCCATGGTGACGCTGAAGGTTTGTACTCCGAACGGCCGGACTGGTGCCAGCTCGATGTCCAGCTCCAGGAGCCCGGATTCGAACAGCGCCTGCCAGCGTGCCCGGCTGGGGCGTGCGTGTACCGGAGCAGTCGCCTCCCGGAAACTGCCGAGCGTGACGAGCGCCTGTTGCAGGTGGTCACTGCGGCGCGCCAGCGGGAAGTCGGCCTCGACGTTGTCCGCGAACAGGTCAGCAGGTACCGCGCCGCCGCTGACCAGGTCGGTCAGTGCAGCGACCGCCTGTACCGTCTCGGGCCAGGGCTCCGCGTATTCCTGCGTGCGAGGGCTGGCAGCGACCAGGCGGGCGATGAGCTGACGGGCCAGTTTCGTGGCTGCCGAGTGGGTGCCGTTGGTGGAAGTGATGACGGTCAGGCCACTGTCTTCGTGCCACGACATGTTGGAGGTGAAGCCGGGGTAACCGCCGGAGTGGCCGATGATCCGGCCGTGCTCTGCGTAGTTCTCGATGACCAGGCCGAAACCGTACCCGGCCGCGGCCGGGCCGTGCAGCGGGACCTCGGCCAGGTTCGCGCCTGCGAAACTCAGCGGCTGCTGCGCTTCGATCAGGTCCGCCGCGGTGAACCTCACTCCGGCCGGGACGTCACGCCGCTGGAACAGGTCGGTCCAGCGGGCCAGGTCGCTGACGGTTGACCACAGGCCGCCGATCGAGGAGAACGCGCCCGGACCGCTCGGTTCCTGCACCGTCCAGCCGCCCGGCTGGCCCGGCAGCGGCGGTTCGCGGTGCCAGGCGGGCAGCACGCTGTCCAGTTCGGCAGCAGAGAAGCGGGTGCGGGTCAGGCCGAGCGGTGTGATGATCTGCTGCAGCACGAACTCGCGGTAATCGCTGCCACTCACCCGGCTGATGACCTCGCCGAGCAGGGCGTAGCCGAGGTTCGAGTACTCGAAAGCCGTGCCTGGCGGGAACAGCAGCCGCAGGCCGGACGCAGCCAGGCTGCTCAGCTCTGCGCGGCTGAGTGACTCCTGCCGGTCGCCCCACGGGTTGTCTGTGGCCAGGCCGCTGCTCATCGCCAGCAGGTGGCGCAGACGCAGTTCCGGCCAGTCCGCCGGAGCATCGACCTGCGTTTCAGGCAGGTGAGCCCGGACGGGATCGTCCAGGTTCAGCAGGCCGGCCCGGCGCAGGCTCAGGATGGCCAGGGCGGTGAAGCTCTTGGTGAGTGAGGCGATCCGGAAGGGGGAGTCCAGGCTGTAACCGTCATTGCCCCAGGTCGCGTACTCGAGGACCTCGCCGTGACGGATGATTGCGGCCAGGCCGCTGGGGCTGTAGCCAGCCCGGGCGTGTGCCTGCACCTGGCTCGTCAGGATGTCGCGGTGGTTCATTGTTCCTCCCGGCCGGATGGCCGTGCGTGAAAAGTTCCGAAGTCGTGCCACAGCCGGTCGGCGCGTTCCAGCCGACTCTGCACCTCTTCGGTGCCTATCTCGCGGGCAGTGGCGGCGAGCAGCGCCTGAACGGTCATGACCGCTGCGGTCAGCGAGCGGAACATGGCAGCCGGGGTGGTCGAGGCGGTGACGACGATGCCACCGAGTGCGCGCAGCGGTGACGCGTGCTCGTCCGTCACGACGATCAAAGGCACGGTCCGGGCCGCGTAAGTGGTGAACTCGGTCGTGTCACGGGTGTAACGGCTCATGCTGATGGCCAGCAGGACGTCCTCGTGCGTCATGTCCAGCAGGCGCTCGGGCAGCTGGCCGCTCGAGGCTTCCAGTTGCCACACGCGGGGCCGGATCAGGTTGAGGACGTGGGTCGCCAGGCCGGCCAGGTGGGCACTGGCGCGGCTGCCGGTCACGAACACCTGGCGGGCGCCAGCCAGCACCGTGGCAGCCTGGTTGAGCGCGTCAGCCTGGCTGTGCAGTGCGACCAGGTTCTGGCGGTCCTGGCCGATTATGTGGTCCAGCAGATCGGTGCGGTCGACCGGGATGTTGACGAGGCGGGTGCCTTCGACGAAGTCGCGCTGCAGGCGTTCCTGCAGTTCGACGTACCCTTCGAAGCCGAGCCGCTGGGCGAAACGGACAACGGTCGAGGCGGAGACATCGAGCAGCCGGGCCACCTGGCTTGCACTGGCGAAGGTGAGCTCGCGGGCGTGGCTGAGTACGTAGTCGGCGATGCGTCGCTCGTTCGCGCTGAGCTTCGCGTAGTTGATGCTGACCCGGTGTGCAACGTCGGTGTCCATGAATGTTCGTGCATCATACTGCTTGTACCTGCAACGACTGTCCCGTGTGTATCAGAATCCTGCAATGCCTGTTGCGGGAGTGGCTGCTCATGCGTATAGTTGGCGAAACTATTTGGCCTGCGGTAACCGCCGCGCCGGAAAGAGGGAAAGCATGGCCAGTAACCTTGAGTTTGCCCGCAAATCCCAGAAAGTACCGTATTGGTTGGCTGTCGCTCTGCTGAGTGTCGGCATGCTGTTCAGCTATGCACTGGGCCAGGAACCCGGTGGCCGGCTTACCCTGGCCCGTCCCGACCCGCCCTCGATCCTCGACCCGCACAAGACCGGTGAATCTGCGGCTGACCAGGTGCTCGTACTGCTCGGCGGCAGCCTCGTGGCGCTTGACCCGGAACTGAACATCATCCCGGCCATCGCCCACTCCTGGGAACAGTCCGATGACGGCACAGTCTTCACCTTCTTCCTGCGTGACGACGTGAAGTTCCACAACGGTGACGCGCTCACCGCCCACGACTTCAAGTACACGTACGAACGTGCGCTCGACCCGGCCACCCAGGCTGCCGTCGCCGGCGACATGCTCGGTGGCATCGCCAGCATCGACGTGCCTGACGACTACACGCTCGTCATCACCCTGAAGGAACCGAGCGCCGTGTTCCTGCGCAACATGAGCTCGCAGGGTTACCTGCAGCCGCTGTCACGCCGGGCGATCGAGGAGCTGGGCGATGACTACGGACGCAACCCAGTCGGTGTCGGGCCATACCGCTTCAAGGAGTGGATCGCCGGTTACTCGATCACCGTCGAGCGCAACCCCGATTACGCCTGGGCGCCCGGTTACTTCAGCAACGACGGTGCGGCTTACCTGGATGAGATCGAGATCCGCTACATCCCCGAGCAGGGCACCCTCGTCGCTGCCGTGGAGACCGGTGAGGTCGATATGGTCGGCGTGCCGGCTGCGGACCTGTTCCTGTTCGAGGACAACCCCGCCTTCAACATCAACTACGCCCTCCAGAACGGCATCGGCCGCATGTTCGTCTTCAACATGAACGCCCCGCTGTTCCAGGACATCCGCGTCCGCCAGGCGTTCAACCACGCCACTGACAAGGACTTCTTCGTTGACCGCTCCCTCGAAGGCCGCGGCATACCCGCCACCAGCCCGCTGCCCCCGTCACTGCCGGGTTACGACCCTGCCTCTGCCGAGACCAGCCTGCCCTTCGACCGTGAAGCCGCAGCCGCGCTGCTCGACGAAGCCGGCTGGGTCGCCGGAGCCGACGGCGTGCGCGTGAAAGACGGCGAGCGCCTGGAACTCCGCATCGTTGCCTACACCGGTGACGAGATCGTCCGCGACAGTGAACTGCTGCAGAACAACCTCCGCGCGATCGGCGTTGACGCTTCCATCGAAGTGTACGAGCGCGCCCTGCAGACCAGCATGGTGCTGGCCGGCGATTACGACATCGCCCCGCTCGGCTGGACCTACGTCGACCCGGACGTGCTGTTCTTCCTGTTCCACAGCACCCAGTGGCCCAACGGCCTGAACTACGGTGCCGTTAACGACCCTGAGCTCGACCGCGTACTGGAACTCGGCCGCGCCACCGTGGTCGACGAGGACCGCATGCGCGTCTACCACGATGCCCAGCGCATCTACAACGAGCAGGCCTACGGCATCCAGGTGTACGTCCGCGAGACGTTCACCGTCAGCAACGCCCGTGTGCAGGGCCTGATCTTCGACAGCCTCGGCGCCTGGCGCCTGCACGACGTCTGGCTCGACCGGTAAGACAGGGATTCAACTTCAGGGTGGTGGGCTCAGCAGCCCACCACCCTGAACCAGACTGATGCTGCGTTTCATCCTCACCCGCTTATTTTCTCTGATACCCATCCTGCTGGGCACCGCCCTCGTCGTGTTCTTCATGGTTCACTTCACGCCCGGCGACCCGGCGCGCGCCATCCTCGGTGCCACCCCGGTCTCAGCCGAGGCTTACGAACGGCTGCGTGCTGAACTCGGCCTGGACGAGCCGCTGCTGGTGCAGCTCGGCAACTTCATCGGCGGTCTGTTCAAAGGAGACCTCGGTACCTCTTATTTCACCAAACGCCCCGTCGTGCAGGAGATCGCCTCACGCATGCCCATCACGGTGTCGCTCATGGCGCTCAGCATGCTGGTGGCAGTGAGCATCGGCATCCCTGCCGGGATCATCGCCGCGGCGAACTACGGCCGCAGCGTCGATTACGTCGTCATGGCGGCTGCCACCTTCGGGGTCAGCATGCCGAACTTCTGGGTCGGTCTCATGCTCATCCTGCTCGTCGGCGTCAACCTGGGCTGGCTGCCGGTCGCCGGCGTCGGCGGCATCGAGTACTACGTCCTGCCGGCGCTGGCGCTCGGCACCAGCGCCGCTGCGGTACTGGCCCGGCTGACCCGCTCCAGCATGCTGCAGGCGCTCGGTGCTGACTACATCCGCACCGCCCGGGCCAAGGGCCTGAAGAACAGCCGGGTGGTGCTGCG
>CAYPKV010000064.1:11960-12552 GCA_964411415.1 uncultured bacterium | reverse complement strand
AGGGTGGCGTCGGTGCCGCGCTCGGCAACGTCACTGAGGACCACGCCGAATGGCACGCCTTCGACACCATCAAAGGCGGCGACTACCTGACTGACCAGGACGTTGCCGAGATGTTCGCCCGCGAGGTCATCGACGCCGTCTACGAGCTCGAGCACATGGGTCTGCCTTTCAGCCGCACGCCCGACGGCAAGATCGCGCAGCGCAAGTTCGGTGGCCACACGCGTGAGTTCGGCAAGTCTGCCGTCGAGCGGGCCTGCTACGCTGCTGACCGCACCGGTCACATGATCCTGCAGACGCTGTACCAGCAGTCGATCGCCCAGAACGTCACCTTCTTCAATGAGTTCCACGTGCTGGACCTCATCATGATCGACGGTGCCTGCGCCGGCGTCATCGCTTACGAACTGGCCACCGGGGAGCTGCACACCTTCCACGCCACCAGCACGATCATCGCCTCCGGCGGCTCGGGCAAGATGTTCAAGACAACGAGCAACGCTCACGCCCTGACTGGCGACCTGACCAGCATCGCCCTGCGGCGCGGCATCCCGATGGAGGACCCGGAGTTCTTCCAGTTCCACCCGACCGGCCTGGCCGT
>CAYPKV010000064.1:0-11950 GCA_964411415.1 uncultured bacterium | reverse complement strand
CCTCTACAAGCTCGGCGTGCTCCTCACCGAGGGGGCGCGCGGTGAGGGCGGCATCCTGCGCAACAGCGAGGGCGAGCGCTTCATGGAGCGCTACGCGCCGACCATCAAGGACCTGGCGCCGCGCGACATGGTCAGCCGCGCCATGTACCTCGAGATCCGCGAGGGCAGGGGGGCCGGGCCGAACAAGGACTACATCCTCCTCGACCTGACCCACATCGACGGCGACATCATCGAAGAGCGCCTGCCGGACATCACCGAGTTCGCGCGCATCTACCTGGGCGTCGACCCCATCAAGGAACCCGTGCCGGTGCAGCCGACCGCGCACTACATGATGGGCGGCATCCCGACCACCATCGACACGAACGTGATCTGGGACGGCGACAACACCATCGTGCCGGGCCTGTACGCTGCCGGCGAGGTCGCCTGTGCCAGCCTTCACGGCGCCAACCGCCTGGGCACCAACTCGCTCGGTGACCTGCTGGTGTTCGGCCGCCGGGCCGGCCGCAACGGCGCTGCCTACGCCGCTTCTGAATCCGCTCCGCCGCTGCCCGAGAGCAGCGACGTGCAGGACAGGGCCCGCGCACTGCTCGACGGGATCCTGAACGGTCCCGGAACCGAACGCGTCAGCACCCTCCGCAAGGAACTGCAGGACACGATGATGGACAACGCTTCCGTCTTCCGCACCGCAGAGCTGCTGGAGAAGCAGGTGGAAGTGCTGCGCGACCTGCGCGCCCGTGCCGTCAACATCGGGGTCGAGGACAAGGGCAAGCTGTTCAACACCGAACTGATGGAAGCTGTCGAACTTGGCTTCATGATCGACAACGCCGAAGCGCTCGTGCACGCAGCGCTCAACCGCACCGAGTCCCGTGGCGCCCACAGTCGCGAAGATTTCCAGGAACGCGATGATGAACAGTGGCTGAAGCACTCGATGGTCTACCTCGAGGACGACGGCAGCATCCGCATCGACTACAAGCCTGTCACGCTCGGGTACTACGAGCCGAAGCCGAGGGTTTACTGAATGAAAAGCAAAGCGATAAGCACCGACCTGGCGCCCGCCGCCGTTGGCCCCTACTCACAGGCCGTCACACTCGGCCAGTTCGTGTTCACGTCCGGAACGATCGGGTTCCGGCCTGATGGCAGCCTCGCCGCCGAGGACGTGGTCGGCCAAACCCACCAGATATTCGCGAACCTGAAAGAGGTCCTGGCTGCCAGCGGATCTTCGCTGGACAGGGTCGTCAAAGCGACCTGCTTCCTGACCGACATGAACGACTTCGCCGCCTTCAACGAGGTGTATGCGTCCTACTTCACTGACTTCAAACCGGCCCGCAGTACGGTTGAGGTATCGCGGCTCCCAAAGGACGTACTCGTCGAAGTGGAGCTGATAGCCTACACAGGTTGACGGGCAGTCGGCTCCTGACTGCCTGCTGAGGGGATCTATTCGTGAACAAGGGCCGGATCGTAGACATACTGCTGATAATCACGCTGGTGCTGGTGGCTTTCGGCATCACCTACACTCTGCTGACGCTCAACCGCGGGCAGACCCGGCCCCCACCCGAACCCCGTGTCGAGACCCCTGTCGAAACCCCGGTTCCCACCGATCCGGCGGACCGGCCGGTCGTACCCGAGGGCCTGCCCACGCAGCCCCAGGATGACGGCGAGCTGCCGGTCATCGGCGGCCCGGCCACCCCGGTTGAGCAGCCGGATGAGACGCCGGTCCAGGTGGAACCGGACGAAGAAGACACCACGCCGCAGCCCCCGCGCACCCTGGCCGCTGGCGAGGTTCAGCTCGAAGGTGTGGGCTTCTCGTTCGTCACCGGCGGAGCCGGCGCGTGTGGCGTGGTACTTGAACCGTGGGTGCACGTCGCTGTAAGCCGTGACCTGCTGGCAGACCTCGGCTGTGGCGCGCAGGTACGGGTGGAACTGGCGGAGGAGACGGGCGGCAACCGCATCGTCAACGCCACCATCGGCGACACCATGAACCCCAGCCACACACTGACCGTCAACATCTACGTCGGTCAGGACGAACCTGCACTGGAGTACGGCCGGACGACCGGCATCCTCTCAGCGCCGTGAACGCTCACGACCAGAGCGAGAACATGATTATGAGCAGTATCAGGTAAAGCGAACCGAGCAGCCAGTAACGGTACTGGAACCACGGCTGGCGTCGCATGCGGCTCGAGATGTCCTGGGCAGGGTACTGGTCTTCGACCTGGCGTACGCCGCCCAGCGTCTCACCCAGCGCCACTGAAGCCGGTTCGAACGCGCGACCCTCAGGCAGCGAGTACTTCTTCGGCCGCTCTTCGACCGCGTTGACACGCAGAACGACCGCCGTCACGTTGTCCGGGCTGCCGCGGCTGTTCGCTTCCTCCAGCAGGCGTTCTGCAGCTTCCGCTGGACCGTGCTGGCTGAGGATGCGCGACATGTGCTCCGTGGACAGCAGCATGCTCACCCCGTCACTGCACAGCAGCAGCACGTCACCGGGTTCCACCTGGAAATGCAGCAGGTCAAGCTTCACCTGAGGGTTCGACCCCAGGGTGTTGGTGATCACGTTACGCCAGCGGTGCTGGCGGGCTTCTTCCTCGCTCAGGATCCCCTGTCGCACCCGGTCAGCCACCCAGGAGTGATCCAGGGTCAGCTGCCGCAGCTCGCCGGCGCGCAGCAGGTAAGCGCGCGAATCGCCGACGTGCCCGACCAGCCCCACCTGATCATCGAGTACCAGGACGGTGCAGGTGGTGCCCATCCCCTGATGCTCACGGTTCTCGACCGAGAAGTCGAATATGTCCAGGTTCGCCATCTGGATGGCACGGGCGATGGTGACAGGCGGCTGCGAGCGGGAGCGCTGCAGTTCGCGCCGCATGATCTCGATCGCCTTCTGACTGGCGACCTCACCCGACTTGTGGCCGCCCATGCCGTCAGCGACCATCGCGACGAACTGCCGGCCCTGTGAAGGACCGACGAAGAAGGCGTCCTGGTTTACCGTGCGGACTCGGCCAGGGTGACTGCTGCCCTGGTACTCGATAGCCGGGCGTGAACCCGCGTCCGGATGGGCGCTGACCGACATGACAATCAGTATATCGGTCTGCGCTGCAACGATACAGACGGGCTTTGCTATGCTCGGGCGAGTGAACGGAACCGACAGAACCGCCAGTGAACAGGCTGAAGTGGCGCTGGCCCGCGCGCACGGCACCGGCCAGGAACTGGGCGCCTTCATAACAGTGCTTGACAGTTACGCAACGGAAGCCGCAGCCCGGGTGGACGCCCGCATTGCAGCCGGGGAAGACCTGCCGCTCGCCGGAATGCCGGTAGCGATCAAGGACAACCTGTGCATGAGCGGCATCCGCACGACCGCAGCGTCGAAGATGCTGACCGACTTCCACCCGCCGCACACCGCGACCGTCGTGGAACGGCTCGAAGCTGCCGGCGCCGTGCCCGTCGGCAAGACGAACTTAGACGAGTTCGCGATGGGCTCAAGCAACGAATCATCAGCGTTCGGCCCGGTGCGCAACCCGCACGACCACAGCCGGGTGCCGGGCGGCAGCTCAGGCGGCTCAGCCGCAGCAGTCGCAGCCGGCATCGTCCCGGTGGCGCTCGGCACCGACACCGGTGGCAGCGTCCGACAGCCCGCTTCGTTCTGCGGCATCATCGGCCTGAAACCGGGTTACGGCCGCTTCTCCCGCTGGGGCGCACTGACGCTCGCGATGTCGATGGACCAGGTCGGCATCTTCGCCAGGAGCAGCGCTGACCTGAAGCGCACGTTCAGCGCCCTGGACGGCCCGGATCAGCTGGACAGCACGACAGTCGCCCTCGCACGCCGGCCCCGTCCGCAGCTGCCGGAGTCCGTCAGTGGTCTGAAGATCGGGCTGATCAGTGAACTGGCCGGTGACTGGAACACCGAAGGCGTGCAGAGCGCCCTGCAGGACACGGTCAGCCTGCTCGGTTCGCTCGGAGCGCAGGTCGGCAGCTTCAGCCTCAGCTCCTTCCGGTTCGTGGCGCCAACTTACCTGCTGCTCTGCTCGGTGGAGACCGCCAGCGCCCTGGCGCGTTTCGATGGCATGACGTTCGGCAGCCGCAGCGGTGAGGACCGCGAGGGCCAGGAACGCGTGATGCAGCTGAGCCGCGGCGCGGGCCTTGGTGATGAAGTGCGCCGGCGCCTGATAATCGGCAGCCTCGCACTGAGTGACGAACACCGGGCTGACTACTACGAGCGGGCGGTGCGGGCCCGTGAACTGATCCGGCAGGAGCTGAAGCGGGCCCTGCAGCAGTTCGACCTGCTGCTCACCCCGAGTACCCCGTCGGTAGCGTTCCGCCTCGGTGAAGCCGCCGGCGTCCGCGCCTACCGCGGTGACACCGCCACCAACCTGGCGAACCTGGCGGGCCTGCCGGCGATCAGCCTGCCTGGCACGTACGCCGAGGACGGCTTGCCGGTCGGCATGCAGTTCATCGCACCTGAGCTTGGTGAGGAGACGCTGCTCATGCTGACTGAGGCGTTCGAAGCGCATTACGGCGCGGGATTCGCTCCAGTCGCAGCTGGCTGAGCCCGGTTGGCCACCGGCGCCACAGGGCTGCGCCGGTGTGATATTATCGCTCGGCTTGTCTGCCCTCGTCTCATCTGCATGCAGCGAGCCGGGACTGGCCCAGCAGGCTGGTCTTTGCAAAACAAGCCTTGAATCCACAAGAGTCGAAAGGAGTCGACCGTGAAGCGTACCTATCAACCGAACAAGCGCAAGCGCGCCAAGACGCACGGCTTCCGTGCCCGTATGGCCACGCCCGCAGGCCGCAACATCATCAAGCGTCGCCGCGCCAAGGGCCGTAAGCGCCTGAGCGTGTCCGACGAGGCCTGAGTCCCGGACCGGGACTTTGACGCCGGCACCTGCTCTGCAGTCACTCAAAGGTGACCGCGAGTTCCGCCGTCTCCGCAAGGGACGCAGTGCCGGCGCCAGGCTGCTGGGTGTCCGCTGGATGCCCCGCAGGCACGGTCAGGTGAAGGTGGGAATCGTGGTCAGCAGCAAGGTCGGTAACGCCGTGACCCGCAACCTCGTCCGCAGACGGCTGCGTGAGGCACTGCGGGCGCTGTCGCGTGAGGATTCGCGCTGGCCTGCAGCCGGCAGCGGGGCAGACCTGCTGGTGCTGACCCGGCCGGAAGCGGCCGGTGCCAGTTACGCCGAGCTGCGTGACTCGCTGATCCGTTCCCTCGAGCGGGCGGAGTTCCTGCGGTGAGCCGCCTGAACCCGGCCCAGTGGCTGCTGCTGCAGCCGGTGCGTTTCTACCGCCGGTTCATCTCGCCACTCAAGCCGCAGCCGACCTGCCGTTTTCATCCCACCTGCAGTGCCTACGCTGCAGAAGCGATCGCCGGCCACGGTGCCCTGAAAGGCAGCTGGCTGGCGCTCAGACGTATATCAAGATGCCACCCCTTCAACCCGGGTGGCTTTGACCCCGTGCCGGCCCCTCGCAGGGCTCCGGCTGCGGGTGGACCGACCGAAGAAGTCAACCAGCGAATGGAGATGCCTTGAAGATCAAGAAACTACTCGGGCTTGCACTGGCGTTGCTGCTCGCCTCAACCGCAGCGGCGCGTGTCGAGTTCGCCCTGAACGAGTTCCCGGTGTCGGAGTTCAGGTCGCTCGACCGGGTGAGTGAGGCCTGTGCGGCCCCGGCGGCATCCTCGTTCTGGTGCGGTCAGCTGACCGGCACCCTCATGAACATCCCCACCAAAGGTGCGGACTTCTTCTTCAACGATGCCGGTGAGCTCATGGCCGTGTTCGCCAAGCAGCAGAAGGGCCAGGTCATCGGCAACTACAACCTGGAGAACGCCCAGAACCTGATCCCGGCCGGTGCCAGCATCCCCGGTAACGCCGTGATGGTCGACGGCGAGTACGTCGCTCCGGAGAACGCCACTGCCGACTGGCAGGTCATCAGCGACACCGAGATCCAGGGCACGTTCACCTTCAGCGTCGGTGATTTCGACGTCGTCCGGACAGTCATCGTCAGCAACATCACCCACACGCTGACCACCGTCCTGGAAGTGACCCGCACCGCAGCCGGCGAGGAAGCCGACATCCAGCTGGCCTTCCCGGGCATCGGCCGCAGTGACAGTCCGACCGTCAAGATCGGCCAGACGGACAGCTTCTCGACCAACCCGATCAGCACGAGCGTCGAGGACATCGCTTACGTGTCGCTGCAGACGAACGACCGCAACAGCGGCTACGCGATCGTCATGCGCCCGGCCGGCTCGGCCGAAAGCAGCGCCCTGGCGCTCGACGACGCGGTCGCGTCGCCTGTCACGGAAGGTGCGCTCAGCGGCATCTCGCTCGGCAGCTTCCGCATCGCAGTTGAACGTGGCATCGGTGGCGAGGCCGGCAGCACCATGCGCATGGCGGTCGAGACGTACACCGGTCCGAACGAGCTGGTGCGCTTCAACCAGGAAGGCTACGCCGACCTGCCCGGCCTGTTCCGCCCGAACATCCTGGGTCGCCTGTCGCTGGGTCTGATCTGGCTGCTCGTGTGGATCCACGGTGTCGTGCCTTCGTGGGGCCTGTCGATCATCATCCTGACGCTGATATTCCGCATCCTGATCTGGCCGCTCATCAACACCCAGACGAAGTCGATGTTCGCGATGCAGCAGCTGCAGCCGAAGATCCAGGCGCTGCAGAAGAAGTACAAGGACGACCGCGAGAAGCTCGCCCAGGAACAGATGAAGCTGTACAGGGAAGAGGGCGTCAACCCGGCAGGCGGCTGCCTGCCGATGCTGCTGCAGATGCCGCTGTTCATCATCCTGTGGCGCGTGTTCGTGAACTTCGAGTTCAACGAAGGTTTCCTGTGGCTGCCCGACCTGGGTACTCCGGACCCGTGGTACATCCTGCCGATCCTCTACGTCGGCGTGATGCTGCTCCAGTCGTACTTCTCGACCAAGGGCAACCCAGGCATGCTGCGGCAGCAGATCTTCATCAACCTGGTGTTCGTGTTCATCATCGTCAACTTCCCGGCGGGCGTTATCCTGTACTTCGTGGTATCAATGCTCGTACAGGTGTTCCAGTACTGGCTTATCAGCCGGCAGCAGCCCGCGAAGCCGGTGCTGACGGCCAGGTAAGGCGGAGAGGGGTTTCATGTCAGACGATCTTGGCAAGTACCTGGACGGCCTGGGCATAAGCTCGGCTGACGAAGTCGAGGAGAACGTTTCCCTGGAAGCCGACTCTGTCGAGGAAGACTTCCAGATAGCGCCGGACCTGCTTGATCCTGAAGGTTCACCCCTCGAGCGGGCCGAGTCGTTCCTGGTCTCGCTGCTCCTCAACTTCGATCCCACCTTCAGCGTCACCGTAGACGCGGGCGATAACCCTGACGAACTCGATGCGAACATCCACGGTGGCGACCCCGGCAAGCTCATCGGCCGGGGCGGCCGCACCCTGGCTGCGCTCGAATACGTCGTCAACGCTGTCGTGAACCGTGAAGGCAGCGACCCGGTGCGCATCAACATCGACGTTGGCGGTTACAAGCGCCGCCGTGACGAGCGTCTGCGCCAGACTGCGGAACGAACCGCCGACCTGGTACGCAAGAACGGTGAAGCCATCGAACTGGAACCGATGAGTGCCGCTGAACGCCGGGTCGTCCACATGGCCCTGGCTGAAGTTCCCGGCATCCGCACCGAATCAGCCGGCGAAGCGCGCGACCGGCGCGTAGTCGTATACCCGGACTGAACGAAAGGGAAGCTCCGGGCCCCGCCCGGCTCCTGCGACTCACCGCTGACCGCCTGACTGCGGCCGGCATCGAGAGCGCCGGGGCCGAGGCGGGGCTTCTGCTTGAGGCTGCCACGGGTCTGGACCGTTTCACGCTGCTGACGATGACGGATCCGCTGTCCGAAGACGCTGCAGAGCGCCTGGAGCTCATGGTGCAGCGGCGCCTGCAGCGTGAACCGCTGCAGCTCATCACCGGCACGGCCCACTTCTGGGGGCTCGGGCTGCACACCGCACCGGGCGTGCTCATACCGCGGCCCGAGACGGAACGGCTCGTCGAACTGGCGCTCAGTCGGCTGGCCGGCCGCAGCTCACCCCGGGTGCTTGACGTCGGCACCGGCAGTGGCGCGATCGCCCTGGCGCTGAAACATGAACGTCCGGATGCCACCGTGGCGGCAACCGACGTCTCAGCGGCGGCACTGAGCCTGGCGGGCCGCAACGCCGCGCAGCTGGGCCTGGAACTGGAACTGCTGCAGGCTGACCTGCTCACTGGCGCAGCGGCCGACCGGGCCGCGGCAGCTGACCTCGTCATCAGCAACCCGCCCTACCTGCCGGCAGCAGACGCAGGCGCTGTCAGCCCGGAAGTGCGGCACGACCCGGTCACGGCCCTCTACGCAGGTGCTGACGGGCTCGACCTGTACCGCCAGCTGCTGAAGCAGGCAGCTGAACTGCTGAAACCTGATGCCTGGCTGCTCATCGAACTGGACCCACGCAACGTGCACGCCGCGGCAGAAGCGGCACGTGACTGGTCGATTGTCAGGGTGGAAGCCGACCTGGCCGGCAGGGAGCGGTTCCTGCAGCTCAGTCAGCCCGGTCGCCGGTGAAGCCCCAGATGACCAGCATGAACGCACCGATGACGACGCACATGTCGGCGACGTTGAAGACCGGGAAGTCCAGCCAGCTGACCCGGAAATGGATGAAGTCGATCACGAAACGGTGGGCGAACCGGTCGATCATGTTGCCGACCGCACCGGCCAGGATGATCCACAGTGCCAGCCGGCCGAACGCGGGCTGGCTGCGGCCGGCGCGCAGCAGGTAAACGAGCAGTCCGGCCGAAACCAGGGCCGAGACGACACCAAGCAGTACCACTCCGTCGATGGTCAGGCCGAACAGCTCGAAGCTGATCCCCCGGAAGAAGCCGAAGGCAGCGCCGGTGTTCTCGACGTAAGTGAGGTTGAATCCGAGGAAAAGCGGCTGGGATTCGCCGGGAGCGAACGTGCGGGCAGACCAGGCCTTGGTCAGCTGGTCTGCGACGACCAGGAGGATGGCCAGTACGGGAAACATCGCCCGAGTATAAGTGCCAGCGACACGGGGGAGGCAACTGCCGGTGCCAGTTATGATGGGCGGCAAAAGGGTTTTTGAAAGCCGCACGGAGCCTGTCTCCTGCGGCACCGAGGAGTGAATGCCCATGTCCGCCCCGCACCCTGAACTGACTGAGCGCCTGCTTAAGGAGAACAGCGACCCGCTGCTCCGGCAGTTCGCCGGCCTTCTGTTCGAGAAAGCCAACCCGGAGTTCCTGGAGTCGTTCGACGACGACACGCTGGTGAACATGGCGACCGATTCACTCGGCTTCTTCCGTGACTCGGCCGCCGGCCCACGTGTCGAGGTGTTCAACCCGACCGTGCAGGAACACGGCTGGGAAAGCCCCTACACGGTCGTGCGCAGCACCCTGAGCGACCGGCCTTTCATCGTCGACTCGGTGAAGGCGGAGATTCGCCGTCAGGACCAGGAGCTGTACAACGTACTGCACCCGGTTTTCGCCGTGACCCGCGGTGGTGACGGCAGTGTCGCAGCCCTGACCCGCCCGGCTGGCCATGACAGCGGTGACCTCCAGGCGTTCGAGCTGTTCTTCATCGAACGCGAGTCAGATCCGGCTGAACTGCAGAAGCTGCAGACCGGGCTGGAACGGGTGCTGCGGGACGTAGTCAGCGCCACGGACGCCTACGGGCAGCTGACTGAGCGGGCCCGTGCGGCTGCTGAACTGCTGCGGGAACGTGCGGCCGCCGCGCCGGCTCAGGCCGAGGAGCTCAGCGAGTACGCGGGTTTCATGGACTGGCTCAGCGACGACAACTTCGTGTTCCTCGGCTACCGCGAGTACGACATCGTCAGCAAGGATGGCGAACAGTACCTGGCACTCACGCCTGACAGCGGCCTGGGCATCCTGAGTGACTACAGCCGCAGCGCCTACCGCGAACCGGTGAAGCTGTCGGCCATCAAACCGGGCCTGCGTGAGCGCGTGACCGGCGGCAACGTCCTGGTCGTCACCAAATCGAACGCGGAAAGCACCGTCCACCGCCCCACCCGCATGGACTACATCGGCGTCAAGAAACTGGCCGCTGACGGCAGCTTCACCGGCGAACGCCGCTTCCTGGGGCTGTTCACCACGAAGGCACTGAGCACGCCGGTGAGTGCCATCCCGCTCCTGCGCCGCAAACTGCGGCAGGTTCTCGAACTGGACGGGGCCAGCCGCGGTTCCCACGACTACAAGCAGATCGTCAGCATCTTCGACAGCCTGCCGCGGGAAGAGCTGTTCTGGAGCGATGCCAGGCAGTTGCAGGAAGACATCCGCACCATCATGACGATGGACGAGGAGCGCACCGTGCGCCTGTCGGTGCGGGCCGATCCGATGGAACGTGGCCTCGGCATCATCGTCATAATGCCGCGCGACCGCTTCAACGCTGTCGTGCGCCGGCGCGTGCAGCGGTTCCTGAGCAGCGCGCTGAAAGCCAGTCACGTCGATTACCGCCTGACGATGGGCGAGGACGAAGGCCAGGCCCGGCTGCACTTCTTCTTCACGACGGAGCTGCGCGCAGCTGACGTGGACGCCGAAGCACTTGAGCGTCACGTTACTGACCTGAGCCGCAGCTGGAGCGAAGACCTGCGTGAACGCCTGAGCGACCAGCATGGCCGCGCCGCCGGGCGCACCCTGGCCCGGCGCTACACCGAGGCGTTCAGCGAACGGTTCATCGCCGACACCTCACCGCAACGCACCCTGAACGACATAACGGAACTGGAAGCGCTCAGTGACGGGGGCTTCCGGGTCCGCCTGCTCGACAGTGCCAGTGGCCGGCACAGCGGAGCCGCCAACCTGCGCATCTATCACGAAGGCAGCGGCCTGGTCCTGTCAGAGATGCTGCCACTGCTCGAGAACGCCGGCCTGCGCGTGCTGGAGCAGACCGCCTACGAAGTGAACACTGAGGGCCGGCGCCTGGCGATCGAATCGTTCCAGGTGCAGGCGCAGTCCGGTGAAGCACTGCCCGCGGGGACAGCCGCGGCACGCCTGACCGGCGCGCTGCAGCAGCTGCTTGAAGGCAAAGCCGAGAACGACGGGCTGAACTCACTGCTGCTCAGCACTGAGCTCGACCTGCGCCAGATCGCGCTGCTGCGTGCTTACGCCATGTACTGCGCCCAGGTGCGCCCGGCGACGAGCCGCAGCTTCCTGGAAGCGACCCTGGTGAAGCATCCGCGTGCAGCTGAGGCTGCCTGGAAGTACTTCGCCGCGAAGTTCGACCCGGCCAGCGGCGCGGACCTCGACCTTCGGCGCAGTCAGCTGGAGCAGCTCACGGCCGGCTTCCAGGAGATCCTGGCGCAGGTCAGCTCGCTCGCTGAAGACAGCGCCCTGCGTGGCATCCACAACCTCATGGAGGCGACCGTCCGCACCAGTTACTTCCTGGGGCTGGAGCGCATCTCCTTCAAGCTGGACTCGCGGGCAGTGAGCGAGATGCCGGAACCCCGCCCGCTGTACGAGATCGCCGTCGCCGCCCCCGGAGTGGAAGGCACCCACCTGCGTGGTGGCCTCGTCGCCCGTGGCGGCATCCGCTGGTCGGACCGCGAGGACGACTTCCGCAGCGAGGTGCTGGGCCTGCTCAAGACGCAGATGACCAAGAACGCGGTGATCGTCCCGGTCGGCTCCAAGGGCGGTTTCGTCGTGCGGAACGCACCCGCTGGCCGTGATGAGCTGCGGGAGTACGTGCGTCAGCAGTACCAGACCTACATCCGCGGCCTGCTCGACCTGACCGACAACATGGTGCAGGGCGAACCCGTCCACCCGGCCGGCCTGGTCATCTGGGACGGGGCTGACCCGTACCTGGTCGTCGCGGCCGACAAAGGTACCGCCACGTTCTCCGACCTGGCCAACGCGACCGCCGCCGAGTACGGTTTCTGGCTCAGTGACGCCTTCGCTTCCGGCGGCTCGCACGGCTACGACCACAAGTCGCAGGGGATCA
>CAYPKV010000063.1:10425-12630 GCA_964411415.1 uncultured bacterium | reverse complement strand
GGCACGAGTTTCAGCCTGAACGAGAAGCTGTACCTGTCGTGGATCGCTCCGCGCGGCATCGTCGCCGCCTCGGTAAGTTCGCTGTTCGCAGCCCGGCTCACTTCGGCCGGGGTCGATGGCGCCGAGGTGCTGGTGCCGCTCGTGTTCCTCGTCATCGTCGGCACGGTGCTGCTCAACAGCCTGACCGCCCTGCCACTGGCCCGCCGCCTCGGCGTCGCCGAACCCGAGCCGCAGGGCTTCCTCATCCTGGGAGCGCACCCGTTCGCACGGGCAGTAGGCCGCTACCTGCGCGACAAGGGTTACACCGTGCTCGTTGCCGACACCAACTGGGCGAACGTCTCAGCCGCACGCGCCGACGGCCTCGAGGCTTACTACGGCAGCCTCCTGTCCGACCAGGCTGACGAGCAGGCCCGGCTGAGCGGCCTCGGCAAGCTGCTGGCGCTCACCAGCAACGAGGAAGCCAACGCACTCACAGCACTGAAGTACTCGCGCGTGTTCGGCTCCGGCAACGTCTTCCAGCTGTCACCGCACCACCAGACGGGTGACCGCGGCAACCTGGGAACGGCCGTCGGCGGCCGCAAACTGTTCATGGGCGACGCGACCTTCTACGACCTGCGCAGGCTGTTCGAGGCGGGTGCCACCATCCACGAAACGGTCCTGACCCCTCAGTTCAGTTTCAGCGACTTCCGCAGCATGCACGGCGACAGCTTCATCCCGCTGTTCGTCCGCAGCGACGATGACCTGCGGCCCCTGACCCAGGACGCGGCCCTGCCGGACGCCGGCGACGTGCTCGTGTCCCTGCGGCTGGGTGAGGACGGCAGCCGGGAACGGTGAAGCCCCGCCGCGGCTGAACCGGGGCGGGGCTCCGTGAATGACTGAGCTTCAGCGCTCAGAACCAGGTGGTGATGCGGTCCACCGGGTAGCGGTGATGCGGGAAGCCTTCGGCGCTGCGCTTGCCCAGGGCGATGACGCTCGTGACCGTGGCGGTGGCCGGCAGGCCCAGGATCTCCTTGATGGCCTCCTGGTCGAAACCACCCATGGTCGCGGTGTCGTAACCCATGGCGCGGGCGATCAGGACGATCTGGCCGAGCGCGATGAAGGTCTGGGTCTTCGCCCAGTCAGCCAGGCGCTCAGGCCCCATCTTCGAGAGGTTCTCACGCATGCCCGCGGCCCGCTTGACGACCTCTTCAGCACCCATGCCGGGGTGCATGATCTCCTCAAGGCTGTCCAGGGTCTGCTGACCGTCGCTGTACAGGACGATGCCGACCGGAGCGTTGGCCAGAGTCGCCTGGTTTGCGCCGGCCATGGCGGGGACGAGGCGCTCGATCATGTCAGGCGTACGCACGACGGCCCAGCGCCACGTCTGCACGTTAGAGGCGCTCGGGGCGAGACCGGTCAGGCGCAGGATCTCCTGCACATCTGCATCAGGTACGGGCTCAGCCAGGAACTGGCGGACGCTGCGGCGGCTTTCGGCGATGGCGCGGATGGCCTCGCGGGTTGCATGGTTGTCTTCAGTTACTGCAGTCGGCATGATCGCTTCCTTTATCAGTGGGTCATGGCCAGCATGCGCACGGCCACAAGAGCTGACCCTAAGCCCACACGGGGGTCCGGTCAACGCCTCGCGCTACCAGAAGCGCCCCCGGCCGGTGTCTTACACTGCCGCATGTCACAAGCCATCGGCACGATCTCCGCGCGGGCTGCCCGCCGTTTCATCCTGGGCCGGCAGGGCCTGTGGCCCGGCATCCGCTGGCGCCGCGCCGAAGAGGCGATGCGGGCGGTGGAGCACCTGCAGCTCGACCCGCTGAACATGATCGCCCGTTCACAGGACCTGATGCTGCACGCACGCGTGCAGGACTACGTTCCCGAGGCGTGGCAGGAGCCGGCTTACGGTGAGCGCCGCTTCTTCGACTGGGGCGGCTGGCTGGCGGTACGTCCCATGGACGAACTCCCCTACTTCCGTCACTACATGCGGGCAGCCGCCAGTGAGGGCCGTAACGCAGAGTGGGCCCGGGCGCACGCTGACCTGCTGGACGAGATCCGGCACGTACTGCGCGAGAACGGTCCGGTCAGCAACCGGGACTTCGCGATGGAAAGCCGTCGGCGGGTCGAAAGCTACCGCGGCCGTAAAGACAGCGCCCTGGCGTTGTATCACCTGTGGCACACGGGTGAGGTCATGATCGACGGCCGGGACCGCTTCGAACGCCG
>CAYPKV010000063.1:0-10325 GCA_964411415.1 uncultured bacterium | reverse complement strand
TATTACGTGCTGCCCATCCTGTGGGGCGACGCCCTGGTCGCCAGGGCTGACCTGAAGTTCGACCGCGAAGCCGGCACGCTCCAGGTGCTGGGTTTCTGGCTGGAGGATGCAGCGACCGGCAAAGACGGTGCCTTCGCAGCTGCCCTGGGCCGCGGATTCGCCCGGCTGCAGGGCTTCGTGGGGGCCGACCGGCTGGACCTTTCATTGGTCAGGCCGGTGGCACTGAGGAACGAGGCGCGCAAACATGCACGCCTCGCCAGGTCCTGATGTTCTCTTCAGTTCAGAAGTCTACGAACGCGTCGAGCGACTCGCGGATGAGTTCGTGGGTCGCTTCGACGTCGTGCCAGTCACCGATGGTGGTGACCTTGCCTTCTAAGTCCTTGTAGATCTCGAAGAAGTGTTCGATCTCGCGCAGGCGGTGCGGAGCCACGTCCTTGAGCGAGGTGACGCCGGCGAAACGCGGGTCATCAACCGGAACCGCCAGGACCTTCTGGTCCTCGCCTTTCTCGTCAGCCATCTCCAGGTAGGCCACCGGACGGACACGGACGACGCAGCCGGGGAACATCGGCTCACGGCCCATGATCAGGACGTCCAGCGGGTCACCGTCTTTGGCGAGGGTGCGGGGCACGAAGCCGTACTCGCCCGGGTAATGCATCGGGCTGTACAGTACCCGGTCAAGCTTGAAGACGCCCAGCTCGTGGTCGTACTCGTACTTGTTGCTGCTGCCGTAGGGCACTTCGACCACCGCGGTTATGACGGTAGGCGTCTCCGGATCTGCGGGAAGTTTCATGAGGTTCATTTTCATAGGCTCCAGACGCCAGCCGGCATCACGCTCACGCGCCGCCGACGGCACACAAGCCGCTACTTTACAACCTTTAACGGCCTGCCGCCGTCGCATGCCGGTGCAGGCGGCGTTCACGCTCCACAGTGCCTGGCTGCCTCACTGCAGGTCGACATCGATCGCCGCCAGCAGGCTCAGTGCTTCCGGCAGCGCCACCTGCATCCCACGGATCCGGTTGCCGTATGCCGAGATCACGTAGTTCCTGGCCGTGCGCAGGTCAGCGAAGGTCAGGTCGTTCTGCTGGAACACACAGCGGTTCAGGTCGCAGTCATCGAAGCTGACTTTGCTCAGCTCACAGCGTCGGAAATCCGACTCCCGGAAGACGCTGCCGCTGAACTTGCAGTCAGTCAGGTCAAGGCGGTGGAACGAACAGAAGCTCAGGTCGCAGTCCCTGAAGGCGGCCTGCACGCCCATGGCACCCTGGGCGATGACGCTGAAGTTGATGCCGGTCAGGCGGCAGCCATCGAAGGTCACGTCCTGCAGGATCGTGTCCTGAAATTTCGCGAGCGCCAGTTCACAGCGTTCGAACGTGCACTCTGCCAGGTGGGCGCGGCTCAGGTCCAGTTCCGTCAGGTCGCAGTCTTCGAAGTGGCAGCCCAGGAAGATCGCACCGACAGCGCTCAGCTGTCCCGGTTCCAGGCCCGTGAACGTCTCATCGGCGAAGCGGGGTTGTTCGGATTCCATCACTGCCAGCCTAGCAACCCCGCGACAGCCGGTCCCGGTGTAGAATGTGCCTCCGGCGGCCACGCCGCTTTGCAGATTTCGGATGGGCCCATAGCTCAGTTGGTTAGAGCAGTCGACTCATAATCGATTGGTCGCTGGTTCAAGTCCAGCTGGGCCCACCACACAAACACCGTCCTGGATGCAAACCATTTCGACTGCCGAACGTATGAGCAGGTTCGGAATCCGTTCCCTGAGCAAGGCACTGATGCCTTCAAGGTTCATGACGGCTCTCCTCCGTTTCAGGACAGAATCAAGATTGTCGTCAGGACCGGCTTCAGCGCAACAGCCGCGGTCAGGTCAGTCCTGCACCGCCCTGACCAGCTCCCCGACACACAACCGCGCTTTCTCCTAAACTGGTCTCACCATAGAGTGGAGGCTCGGACTATGAAGATCGGCCTGGTAGGTGTTGGTTCGATGGGGCACGCCCACATGGCGGCCTGGCGGGCGCTGGGCGCCGACGTTGCGGGCGTGACCGCCGAGGACTGGTCCAGCACGACGGAGTTCGCAGGGCGCTTCGGGCTGGAGGCTTTCAGGTCGTTCGACCAGCTGCTGGAAGCGGTCGACATCGTCGACCTGTGCGTCCCGACCGACCTGCACCGGCAGTTCACCGAACAGGCGGCCGCAGCAGGCCGGCACGTGATCTGCGAGAAGCCCATCGCTCTGAGCAGCGCTGACGGTGCGGCGATGATCGCTGCCTGCGAGGCTGCCGGTGTGCGGCTGTTCATCGCCCAGGTGGTCAGGTTCTTCCCGCAGTACCGCGCGGCGCGCGACCTGCTGGTCAGCGGCCGGCTGGGCGACCTGGGCACACTGACACTGCGGCGCGTCTCGTCCGCACCGATGGGCGGCCGGGCCTGGTTCAGCGATGAGGCCCGTTCAGGTGGCATGCTCTTCGACCTGATGATCCACGACCTGGACTACGCCCACTGGCTCGGCGGACCGGTCGAACGCGTCTACGCCCGTTCACTGAAGGGGCAGGACAGCAGCGCCCCCAGCGATTACGCCCAGGTGACCCTGCGCTTCGCCAGCGGCGCCCTGGCCCTGATCGAAGGCGGCTGGGTGCTGCCACCCGGTGAGTTCCGCACCGCCATTGACCTGGCCGGCTCAACGGGCCTGATCGAGTGGAGCTCCGACAGCGGCGGCACAGTCCGCGAGTTCATGAAACGCGACGAGGCACCCGGCGCTCCCGGCGTCGCCCTGCCTTCCCTGGCAGTGGGCCGCGACCCGTTCGAAGCCGAGCTGGAGCACGTCCTGACCGCCATCCGTGACGACCAGCCGTTCATCGTCAGCGCCGAAGAAGCCCTGGAAGCCGTGAAGCTGGCCGAGGCCGCACGCGCCTCGCTGCGCAGTGGCCAGCCCGTGGCGTTGGAGGTGGCAGCATGACCCGCATCGGCATCGTCAGCTTCGCCCACATGCACGCCGATGGCTACGTGCACGACCTGCGGGCCCTGCCGGGCGTGGAACTGGTCGGTTTCTGCGACGACGACAACACCCGGGCTGAACAGGCGCGTCAGCAGCACGACCTGACCCGCTACGGCAGCGTGAACGACCTGCTGGCGGCCGGCCTGGACGGCGTGATCGTCTGCACCGAGACGGCCCGCCACCTGGAGGCCGTGCAGGCCGCGGCTGCCGCCGGTGTGCACGTGCTGTGCGAGAAGCCGATCGAGGTGACCCTCGAGCGCGCCGAAGCGATGCGCAGCGCCTGCGAGGCCGCCGGCGTCATCTTCATGACCGCCTTCCCGATGCGGTTCGACCAGACGATGGCCGGCCTGAAAGCCGGCATCGACCGCGGTGACTGGGGGCGCCTGCTGAGCGTCCAGGGCATCAACCATGCCGAGAACCCGGCCCGCCACCGCGCCTGGTTCGCCGACCGTGCACTCGCTGGTGGCGGCGCGGTCATGGATCACACCGCCCACGTGGCCGACCTCTTGCGCTGGTTCCTGAACGAGGACCCGGCCGGCGTGTACGCCGAGGTCAGCAACCCGTTCCAGCCCGGCCGGGACATCGACTCGGCCGCCATCGCGACGCTGGACTTCGCCGGTGGCTGCTTCGCCACCATCGACGCGTCCTGGAGCCGGCCGGACACCTACCCCCGCTGGGGTCACCTGAAGCTGGAGCTGGTGTTCGAACAGGGCGTGCTGTCTGTCGACCCGTTCGCCCACAACTTCCCGGTGTGGAGCCGGGACGCGGGCCGCACGCCGGAGTGGCACGGCTGGGGCGACGCCAGCGGACGCAGGATGGTGAGCGCCTTCCTGGGCAGCATCCGCACCGGATCGCAGCCGCCCGTCACCTGGCGTGACGGCTTCGAATCGCTGAAGGTCGCGCTCGCCTGTTACGAGGCGTCAGCGAGCGGCAGGCGGGTCAGCCTGTCCTAGCGGTGCGCGCCGCGCATCAGGCCGCTGACCAGCTGGCGCGAGAAGATGATGTAGAGGATGATGACCGGCACCATCGCCAGGGTGAGCGAGGCGAGCACGGCGTTCCAGTCGTTGACGTACTGGCCCAGGAACACCTGGGCGCCCAGGATGACCGTCTTGGACTGTTCGGACGAAGCGAGCACCAGCGGGAACCACAGGTCGTTCCAGATGGGGATCATGTTGAACACGGCGACGGTGCCCAGGGCGGGCCGCACCAGCGGCAGGATCATCCAGAAGATGCGGTACTCCGAGGCGCCATCGATGCGGGCGGCGTCCTTCAGCTCGCCCGGCACGTTGCGCAGGAACACCGACAGGATGAACACGGCCAGCGGTATGCCGGAGGCGGTGTAGACCAGGATCAACGCCCAGAGCGTGTCGTTCAGGCCCAGGTTAACCATCAGTTTGATGATGCTGACCGTACCCAGGCGGATGGGGATCATGATGCCGACCGCCATGAACAGGCCGAGCAGTGCGTTGCCGCGGAACCGGTACTCGGACAGCGCGAACGCCGCCATCGCACTCGTCAGCAGGATCAGGGCCAGTGCGATGATCGTCACGGTCAGGCTGTTGCGGAAGTACAGCGCGAAGTTGGCGCCCTGGAACACCGTCTCGTAACCGATCAGGTCCCAGGTGTCGCTGTTGGGCAGTGAGTAGGGGTCACGGAAGATCGCGCGGCGGCTCTTGAAGCTGTTGTTTATGACCAGGAATATCGGGAACAGCGCCGAGGCCGTGAACGCCAGCAGCAGGACGTGGATGCCTGCAACGCGCAGCTTCCCGCCGACTCCAGCGGTCACAGCTCGAACGACCTGACCCGGCGCGCGAAGCCGAAGAAGTAGATCAGCACACCGATCAGGATGATGGCGAACATCACCCCGGCCACGGCGGCGCCCATGACCGGGTCACCAGTCTGCAGCTGCACGCCGAAGAAGGTGCGGAAGAAGAACGTACCCAGAATGTCGGTCGAGAAGTTCGGTCCGGCCAGGGCCCGCTGGGTGGTGTAGATGAGGTCGAAGGCGTTGAAGTTCGAGACGAAGGTCAGCACACCGACAACGCCGACCGTCGGCAGGATGAGCGGGAACCTGATGCGCCAGAACGTCTGCCAGGCGGTCGCGCCGTCCACGCGGGCGGCCTCGTCCAGCTCCTCGGGGATGCCGAGCAGCGCGGCCAGGAACAGCAGCATCGGGATGCCGATGTACTGCCACACCGAGACGAGCGAGAGCGTTACGAGCGCCGTCGATTCCAGGCCCAGCCAAGGCTGGTTGAGTGACCCCAGACCGACACGGTCCAGCAGGTCACCCGAGATACCCCAGATCGGCGAGAGGATGAGCCGCCAGATGAATCCGACCAGCACGATGGACAGCACGGTCGGCAGGAACAGTGCCGTGCGGAAGAACGCCTTGAACCTGACGCTGCGTGAGGCCAGCAGCCCGGCCAGCAGCAGGCCGATGGGGTTCTGCACCAGCATGTGGATCAGGAAGAACAGGAAGTTGTTGCGCACGGCGTTCCAGAGCCGCTCGCTCCACTGCGGATCGGTGAGCAGCGTCCGGTAGTTCTCGAAGCCCACGAACATGTTGCCGGTGCGGGCCGATGAACGCAGCGAGAGTCCCAGCGAGTCCAGCAGCGGGTACACCATGAACACGGTGTAGATGAGCACCGCCGGTGCCAGGAACACGATTATGTGGAACGGGAACGGTCTGTTCTTGCGCATGCGGCCTGTGGCAGGCGGGTGGGCAGGCACACAGCGCCGGCCCACCCGCCAGTCAGTTGATCCTCAGCGGTTCTGCTGCGGTTCGTACCAGGATTCGAGGCCGTTCTGGACCGCCGTGGCGGCTTCGAGCGGCGTCTGGGTGCCGTTCAGGACCTGGGCAGTCGCGTTCCACAGGTCGTTCTCGTTGTTGGGCACGCCGCGCGACAGGATCTGGTAGGCCGAGCGGATGGTCGGCTCGCAGCTGGCGCGCCAGCTGACGAACTCCTGAGCCAGCTCGTCTTCCAGTTCGATCTGGTGGTTCGACAGCGAGAAGAAGCCGGGCAGCGCGTTGCTGTATATCTCGGCGAACTCGGCGCTGGTCGTCCATTCCAGGAAGGTGCGGGCGGCTTCGATGTTGGGGCTGGCGGCGTTCAGGCCGATGCCGATGTCGGTGTGGTCGCTGATGTAGCAGACGTCCTGGCCGGCGGGCGGCGGGGGCGGGAAGGCGCCCATCTCGAAGTCGACCATCGGACGAAACACGCTGATCTCCCACGAGCCGGCCGGGAAGATGGCACCCATGCCGAGCGTGAACAGGTTCTGGGCATCCGGGTACGAGGTGGCCTGGTAACCGTCAGGCAGGTAAGGTGCCCAGCGGGCCAGTTCCTCGAAAGCCTGCAGGAAGCCGCCCTCGTCGTAGCCGATGGTGCCTTCGATCAGGCCGATGCGGCCCTCTTCGCCCTTCCAGAAGTTCGGTCCGATGTTCTGGTAGCCCATCGTGGCCGCTTCCCACTGGTCGGTGGTGCCCATGACGAGCGGTGCGTAGAAACCGTCTTCCTTGATGGCGTCCAGCACCTCATAGAACTCCTCGTTGGTCGTCGGGACTTCAAGCCCGAGCTCGTCGAAGACGTCCTTGTTGTAGATGAAGCCGTGGATCACCGACGCCATCGGCACGCAGAACGTGTCGGCGCCGTCGTCAGTCACCCAGGCGCTGCGGGCGACGTCGCTGAAGGCGTCCAGGCCGGACAGGTCGTTCAGGTTGGCCAGGTAGCCGTCCTGGTACAGCTCAAGCGAGACGTCGAACGGCCGGCAGGTGATCAGGTCTCCCGCGGTTCCTGCCTGGAGCTTCGAGGCCAGGACCGCGTTGTATTCGGTCGGTGCAGCGGGGGCGAAGATCACTTCGATGTCCGGGTAGTGAACGTTGAACGCCGGGATGATCAGCTCGTTCCAGATGGCCAGGTCGTCGTTGCGCCAGCTCTCGATGGTTATCGTCTGCGCCAGGGCGGACCCGGCAAGCAGGGTGGAGACGGAAAGAATCAACAACTTACGCATGCTCTCCTCCAGACACTGATTTGTTTGGGCAACTGTAGCATGCGGCCCGACGGCGGTTCCCGGTCTGCCGCTGGTCCGGCCAGGCAGCTCTGGCTCTTCATTCACCGGGTAAACGTTCAGCCGCTGCCTGAGCGCGTGGAGTGTCCGGAGAACAGCCTGACCGTCACGGTTGACAGCAACTTCAATCAGAACAGGGTGTTCATCAGGCGCGTATTGACCCACGCGGAGTACGACCATTGGAACCGAGGAGGACGCAAGCCATCATCCAATGAGTACCAGACGCCTGGGCACAGCTCCAGTCACAATATCGGCAGGCTCTCCCGCCCCAGGGTGAACAGGAGTACGAGCAGCCTATTGCGCTCGTGCAGCACTTCTCCGACAGTTACGACAGAACCAACAAGCCCTATGTCGCCACCATGGCACACGATCAGGAAGCCGCGAACGAACCTGAGCATCAGAATCCCGACGTCGCACCGCACACCGTGCTGGTGTACCTCATGGAAGAGCCCGGTGTCAGCCAGTATCAGCTGGCTCAGGAAGGCATCGCCGGCCTGGACAACGACAAGCCGCATGCTGACAGGTGAGCGCGGCATCAGCAAGAACCTCGCGAAAGAACTTGCGGCGCGCTTCAGCGTGAGCGTCGAAGTGTTCCTTTAACCCGCCCGACTGCGGAACAGCAGGTACCCCAGCCACGCGAGCCCCAGTCCCACAGGCACGGCCAGCAGCCGGTCAAGCGGATGCGGCATGACCGGTCCGAGCACGATCGGCAGCACGGCACCGATCGCCAGCAGCAGTGCGGGCGCCTTCGGGAACACTTTCGCGAAGTATGTGGCCAGGCCGAACAGCAGGCCGCCAAGCAGGTAGAGGATGCCCGCGACCCCGTACAGGCCCGGCAGTGCAGCCAGGTCGACCGTGGCAGCGTCGCCGTTGATGATGCCCAGCCAGCTGGTCACGAACTCCGGGGCGATGCTCACCAGTACCGGTGCGATGAAGGCGTTGGCGAACACGTAGGCAGCCTGCAGGGCCCAGGAACCGAACAGCGCGATGAAACCGGCCAGGCCCAGCCAGCCGGATTCCCGCAACTGCCGCGCGTAGAGGCCGCTGACACCGAAGAGGAACAGCACGCTCATGACGAACTTCAGCGACTGGGTGGCGGTCCAGACTGGGGTCGTCAGTGAATCGATGCGGTCAGCAGGGTGAAACGGCTGGATCAGGATGAAGATGACGCCCGCCAGCAGTGCAGCGAGGCCGGCCAGCCGGATCGGTAAAGGAACTTTTCCTTGCATGTGCGTATCACCTGTCTGGGAATCCCGCCTGCAGGCGGTCCGGGAGTTCCGGCAGGTTAGCTCCTGGCTGTCATGAAGTGGTCAGGCAGCGTTGCTTGCACTTTTTGGCAATCGGTTTTACAATTTGTGCAAATGCCTGGCTATGTGCCCCGCACGCTTGAGGCTGCCTTGAAGTCGGCCGCCGCCCAGTATCCGGTTGTCACCGTGACCGGACCGCGGCAATCCGGCAAGACGACCCTGTGCCGGGCAACGTTTCCCGACCATCCCTGGGTCAGCCTTGAGCCTCTGGACACAAGGTCGTTCGCTCAGGAAGACCCGCGTGGTTTCCTGGCCCAGTTCCCGGACGGCGCAATCCTGGATGAGGCCCAGCGAGCCCCTCAGTTGTTCAGTTACCTGCAGGAGAACGTCGACCGCGACAGCCGGCCGGGGCGTTTCATCATCTCAGGTTCCGAGAACCTGGCCCTCAGCGACGCCGTGAACCAATCACTCGCGGGCCGGACAGCCATGCTGGTGCTGCTGCCCTTCTCATTGAGCGAACGGACCGATAACCCCAGCCTCGATCAGGTACTCTTCGAAGGCGGATATCCACGCCCCCTGGTGGCTGACATCCCACATGACCGCTGGCTCCAGGACTACATCGCGACTTACGTAGAGCGTGATGTGCGTCAGATAACGCAGGTCACCGACCTGGCTGCATTCACTGCGTTCGTCCGTCTTTGTGCGGGTCGCACTGCCCAGGAAGTGAACCTGAGTCAGCTTGGTTCGGACGCCGGGATCAGCCACAACACCGCGAAAGCTTGGCTGAGCGTGCTGGAAGCCAGCTACTTGGTCATGCAGCTGCCTGCCTGGCATCAGAACGTCAACAAACGCATCATCAAGCGGCCCAAGCTTCATTTCCTGGATACAGGACTGGCCTGTTCGCTGCTCGGCATCAGGAACCAGCAGCAGCTGGCCACGCATCCGCTGCGCGGCGCCATCTTCGAGACTTTCGTTACCGTCGAGATGCACAAGTGGCGGCTGCACCGGGGCAGGCACAGCGACCTGCACCACTACCGGGAAACGCGTGGGGCCGAGATCGACATCGTCAGTCCCGGCCACCCGAAGGGGTTACTGGTCGAATGCAAAGCCGGACAGACCATGCAGCGGGACTTCCTCCGGAACCTGGAGGCGTTCAGCCCAGATGAGTGGGACCGGTTCGTGGTCTACGGCGGTGAGCAGCGACAGGTCAGAAGCGGCGTAGAGGTGCTGCCATGGCGGGCGCTGGCTGAAGTCGACTGGTAGCCATGCTCGGGCTGGCATGGGCTGTACCGGATCCGGCGAATGCACACGAAATAATGTATAGTGATGTATATGGTCAGAAAGCAGCTCTACCTGACACACGAACTTGACTCTGAGCTGAAACGACGATCAGAGATACAGGGGGTCTCCGAGGCAGAACTTGTCCGGCGCGCCCTGGAATCCAGTTTCAGGTACGGCGAGGCAACCCCGGATCCACTGGAGCCTGGGCGCGCCAAAGCGATGACCAGAATCGAACAGTTCTGGTCGACCTCCAAATACCGACTCGCAGCAGATTTTGAGCGTGGCGAACTGTACACCGACAGGCTTGACCGATACGGCACCCCACGGAGCGACGGCACGGGATGATTCTCGTTGACACGAACGTGCTCGTATACAGTCTTGATGGCAGGGATCCGCAAAAGCAGGAAGCAGCCCGCACCTGGCTGCGATACATCCGGAACAACGCGGCTGGTGCGCTATCAGTTCAGTGCCTGTCCGAACTTGCAAACGTTTGCCTGAACCGTCTGCAACCGCGAATGACCGCAGAGGAAACAGCTGGCCTGATCGATGATTTCGCGTCAGCCTTCAGGGTTCTTCATCTGACTCCAGCAGTCGTCACCGAAGCGATCCGCGGCGTCAGCGATCACAGGCTTGCTTACTTCGACTCACAGATCTGGGCAACTGCCCGGTTGAACCAGTTCAGTCATGTACTGACTGAGGATGTACCCGGCAAAGAGAGAATTGAAGGGGTCACGTTTGTGAACCCCTTC
>CAYPKV010000062.1:12215-12900 GCA_964411415.1 uncultured bacterium | reverse complement strand
GCATCGGCGTGGTCGGCTGGGGTGTTGGCGGCATCGAAGCCGAAGCGGTCATGCTCAACCAGCCCATCTACATGCTCACCCCGGAAGTGGTTGGCGTGAAGATCACCGGCCGGCTGCCTGAAGGCAGCACCGCGACCGACCTGGCACTGACCGTCACCGAGCTGCTGCGCCGCCGCGGCGTGGTCGACAAGTTCGTCGAGTTCTTCGGCCCCGGCCTCTCGGCCATGAGCGTGCCGGACCGCGCGACCATCGCCAACATGGCACCGGAGTACGGCGCCACGATGGGCTTCTTCCCGGTCGACGCCGAGACGCTGCGCTTCCTGGCCCAGACCGGCCGTCTGCCTGATGAGATCGAGGCGGTCGAGAAGTACATGAAGGCCCAGGGACTGTTCCGCACCGACGACACTCCCGACCCCGAGTTCCAGGAAGTGCTCGAGCTCGACCTGGCGACCGTCGTTCCCAGCGTCGCCGGTCCCAAGCGTCCCCAGGACCGCATCGTCCTGAGCGACGTGAAGGAAGCGTTCGCAGAAGACCTCCGCAAGCCGGTCGACCTGCGCGGCTTCGGACTCAGTGAGGAAGCCGCAGAGCGCACCGGCGGCCTGAAGCTGGGCAAAGAGGAGATCCGCCTGCGGCACGGCGACGTCGTCATCGCGGCCATCACCTCCTGCACCAACACGAGCAACCC
>CAYPKV010000062.1:0-12205 GCA_964411415.1 uncultured bacterium | reverse complement strand
TCGGTCATGCTGGCCGCCGGCATCCTGGCACGCAAGGCCGTCGAGCGTGGCCTGACTGTACCGGACTGGGTGAAGACCAGCCTCGCGCCCGGCTCCAAGGTCGTGACCGAGTACCTGCGGGAAGCCGGCCTGACGCCGTACCTGGAGCAGCTCGGTTTCTACACCGTCGGCTACGGCTGCACTACCTGCATCGGCAACTCGGGACCGCTGCCTGAACCGGTCGTCAACGCGATCAACGAAGGCGAACTAGTCGCTGCCAGCGTCCTGTCCGGCAACCGTAACTTCGAAGGCCGCATCAACCCGCATGTGAAGGCGAACTACCTGGCCTCGCCACCGCTGGTCGTCGCGTACGCACTGGCCGGTACCGTCCGCCGTGACCTGACCACCGAACCGATCGGCATCGGCTCTGACGGCAGCGAGGTGTTCCTGCGCGACATCTGGCCTACCTTCGAGGAGATCAACACCCACACGGAGCAGGCCGTGCGTCCGGCCATGTTCCGGCGCATGTACGAAGGCATCGAAGACTCCAACGAGCAGTGGAACGCCATCCCCGTCCGGGGTGGTGAGCTGTTCGACTGGAACCCGGACAGCACCTACATCCAGGAGCCGGACTTCTTCACCGACATGAGCCCGGAGCCGGAGCCGCTGCAGCCCATCTCAGGTGCACGCGTACTGGTCATGGTCGGCGACTCGGTCACTACCGACCACATCTCACCTGCCGGTGCCATAGCTCCGGACAGCGCTGCTGCCCGCTACCTGCTGGACAACGGGGTAGAGCGCAAGGACTGGAACAGCTACGGCTCGCGGCGTGGTAACGACCGCGTGATGACCCGTGGCACGTTCGCCAACATCAGGCTCAAGAACCGCCTGGCGGACGGCAGGGAAGGCGGCTGGACCAGAGACTTCACCACCGGTGAGATCACCAGCATCTTCGACGCCAGCCAGAACTACCGTGCAGCGGGCACGCCGACCATCGTCATCGCCGGTCACGACTACGGCATGGGCTCGAGCCGTGACTGGGCCGCCAAGGGAACGTTCCTGCTCGGTGTCAGGGCCGTCATCGCCCAGAGTTTCGAACGTATCCACCGTTCGAACCTGATCGGCATGGGTGTGCTGCCGCTGCAGTTCCAGGAAGGCGAGACGCCGGAAAGCCTCGGCCTCGACGGCACCGAGACGATCTCTATCGACCTGAGTGATGACGTGAAGGCACGGCAGCTGCTCGACGTCAGCTGGACCCGTGAAGACGGCAGCAGTGGCAGCTTCAGGGCCATCTGCAGGCTCGACACGCCGGTCGAGATCCAGTACCAGCGCAACGGCGGCATCCTCCACACCGTGCTGCGCGGACTGCTGGCCAGGGAGGGCACGGCGACCCGCGCCTGAGCGGGTGACAACTTACCCGGGGCACGGCGGCCGGAAGTGACATAATGACTGCGATGAGGCAGTTCCTGATCTTCCTGGCCGTCGTTGCCATCGCGTTCTTCGCGATAGGTGAATGGCGGGGCGTCTACCTGGGCATACTGGGGCAGACCCCCGTCATCGCTTACAAGACTGATCACACGGCAGAATCGTCCCGCCGTACCATCAACCGCGACAGCCTCCCGGTGGCACTCACCGGGCAGGTGCGTAACGGCACGCTCAGGGTGTCCGTCGTGTTCGAGCGGCCAGCCAGCTTCCAGACCGGAGCTGCCGGCCTGCCGGCCCAGACGGTGTTCGAACGGACGTTCCGTACCGGCGAACGCGTCGCACTCAACGAACTGATCCAGGAAGGCCGCGGTGATTACACCGTCCGCCTCGAGTTCACCGAAGGTACCGGCATGTTCACGCTGCGCATGCCAGCCGCTGCGGAGCTGTGAACCTCAGCTCCGGCGCCGCTCCTGCAGTGCGTCCCAGTCAGCTTCGCTCAGTGAATCAAGCAGGTTGAACTCACCGCTGGCACGTGCCAGCATCCCGCCATCGATGACGCTCACCTGGCCGGTCACGTAACCAGCCTGGTCGCTCACCAGGAAGGCCGCCAGGTCCGCGAGCTCGCTGTGCTCACCGTAACGACCAAGCGGCACCTGGGCCAGGAACTGCTCCTCGAACTCAGGGCCGGGGATCAGCCGGCTCCAGGCCCCTTCCGTCGGAAACGGCCCCGGGGCGATGGCGTTCAGCCTGATGCCGTGCCGGCCCCACTCAGCAGCCAGTGACTTCGTAAGTGCGACGACGCCTGCCTTGGCCGTGGCGGACGGTGTGACGTAGCCGGAGCCGCCGAGCGCGTACAGTGCCGCGATGTTCAGCACCACTCCCGGCCGGCCGGCTGCGATCCAACGCTTGCCGAGCTCCAGTGTGCAGTACACGGTGCCGTGCAGGACGATGGCCAGCACCGCATCGAACGCCCGGTGCGAGAGACGCTCGGTCGGCGAGATGAAGTTGCCGGCCGCGTTGTTGACCAGCACGTCGATGTGACCGAGCTGCTGCTCCGCTGCGTCAAGGAGCTGACTGACCGAAGCCGGGTCACGGACATCGACCTGCAGCGCCCGTACCTCACCGCCCGTGGCCGCAGCGAGCTCAGCAGCCGCAGCCTCCAGCAGCTCCAGGCGCCTGCTTGCTATGACCACCCGCGCGCCCAGCTCCAGGAACCGCTGCGCCATCGCCCGGCCCAGGCCCGTGCCGCCACCGGTGACCAGTACGACCTTGCCGTCGAGCAATCCGTCCTTGAACATGTTTTCCTCCTGCAGTCGCTGCCGATTGTACCGCCTGGCTGTTAAGTCCTCAGCACTGCCCGGGGCGCCGCATGGTCATAATGGGCCTGATGTTCCGCTTCCGGATGCTGTTCCTGCTGCTCCTCGCCTGCCTGCAGCCGGCTTTCGCCCAGGTACAGGTGCGCGTACTGCTCAGTGAACTGCCTGCAACCGATGTCCGTATCAGCGAGGCCCACACCGGTCTCGTCGACGGCTCACCCCGCTTCAGCACTCCGCTGCCGCTCAGCTGGCCGCTCAGTGCCAGCGGTGACACGCTGTTCGTTGACGGGGCAGCGGTCGGTTCTTCGATCAGCTTCGAGACCGCCTCCGGCTTCGTCTGGTGGGACGGCCAGCCGTACCGCGGCGCCCTGACCGTGCTGGCCAGGGATTCCAACCTGCTCGTCATCAACCGCCTGGACGTGGAAGACTACCTGCGCGGGGTCGTGCCCGCTGAGATGCAGGCAAGCTGGCCCATCGAGGCGCTGCGGGCCCAGGCGATAGCTGCCCGTTCCTACGTACTGAACAGCCTGCAGCCGCTCAGCGACTGGGACATCTGTGCGACCACCAGCTGCCAGGTGTACCGCGGCACCGTTCTGGAACACCCGGACAGCGACCAGGCCATCGCTGATACGCGTGGGCTGGTGCTCACCTATGAGGGCCGCTTCGCCCGCACGTACTACCACTCGGACTCCGGTGGCATGATCGCCTCCAGTTCGGAAGTATGGGGCGAAGACCTGCCGTACCTGCAGGCCCGCAGCGATGTTCCGGCGGACACGCCCCACCGCCTGTGGAGCCAGCAGCTGAACCCGCAACAGCTCGCCGCCGGACTGCGCGCCGCCGGTTTCGACGTCGGCACGCCGCAGTCACTGACGGTACTGTCGTACACGGACTCAGGCCGCGTTGGCCGTCTGTCCGTCCAGGGCTCAGCTGGCACTGCAGTGCTGTCCGGCAGCCAGGCGACGGTGCTGCTGCGCGGTCTTGGCGTCAAATCGACCAGGCTGCGCGTGACCGGCGCCCTCACCGTCAGCGGCGACGGCTGGGGACACGGGGTCGGCATGAGCCAGTACGGAGCGCGCAGCCTCGCCCAGGCCGGCCACGCGTACGACGAGATACTCGCCTTCTACTACCCGCACACCCAGCTGAGCAGACTGACGGTCGTCGGTCAGGCTGACTGAGTTGGCCAGGCTGGTGCTGGTGCCGACGCCGATAGGCAACCTGGCTGACATGACCGTCCGGGCGACGCAAGTGCTGCGCGAAGCGGAAACAGTCGCTGCTGAGGACACCCGCCACAGCCGGCGGCTGCTCGAACACCTGGGGCTGGACCGGCAGCTGCTGCGGCTCGATGCCCACACCATCGCAGCCCGTGCTCCCGCCCTGCTGGAAGCAGAAGGCACCCTGGCTTACATCACAGACGCCGGCACTCCCGGCATCAGCGATCCCGGTGCCGAACTCGTACGCATGGCCATCGAACGGGAACTGCCGGTCGAGGTGCTGCCAGGTGCCACTGCGTTCGTGCCCGCCCTGGTCCTGTCCGGGCTGGACACAGCCAGGTTCACCTTCGAAGGTTTCCTGCCACGCCGGGGCAGCGCCCGTTCCGCCCGGCTGGCCGGCATCGCCGCTTCCGAAGCGACCAGCATCATCTACGAAGCCCCGGGCCGGGTCGCTGCCACGCTGGGCGATCTGGCAGCCACCTGTGGCCCGGACCGGGCCGCAGCAGTCAGCCGGGAACTGACGAAGAAGTTCGAGGAAACCGTCCGGGGCGGACTGGCTGAACTGGCCGAGCGGCTCGCTGACACCGAACAGCGGGGTGAGTTCGTCATCTGCGTCGCCGGTGCAGCACCAGCGGCACAGGCTGACGGAGGGAAGTACCGGGAGCTGGCCCGGCACCTGGCTGCGGCCGGCCTGTCCCGGCGGGCCCTGCGCGAGGCACTGCTGCTGGCCGGAGCCAGCCGCAACGACGCCTATGAGCTCTCGCTGACAGCTGAGGCGGGCGGGCTGAAGTAGAATTCACGGGTTGCCGGCTGCTGACCGGCTGGAAGCCCGCATGACAGAGACGACTGACAAGACAGTATCCGAACGCATCCTGGCGGTGCCTGCAGCCGACCGGCTGCGCCGCTTCATGCAGCATCCCGGACCGGCGGTGCTGCTGAGCACCGCAGAACGGCTGCCTGTGTTCCGTTCCGGCGAAGCGTTCGGCGGGCGCCTGAGCCGCAACCCCGACCTCAGCGACTGGCCCCAGCGCAGCAGCCACGTGCTGCTCGACGTCAGTCACGCACTGAAGGCCTTCCCCCGCGATCCGTCCGCCTGGGCGCTGCTGCTCGAGAGAGGCGGCAACTACCCGCGCGACTGGCTGCTGGAACGGCTCACCACCCTCGGCTTCCACCGTGACGAGCTGCCCGGCTACAGCGTCCGTGGTGACACGATGAGCATATTCACGGGCGAGGACGCGGATTCCGAGCTGCGGCTCAGCTTCTTCGGTGATGAGCTGGACAGCCTTGAGCGGGGCGGCCGGGACATCAGCGGCTGGGAGCTGACACCACTCAGCCGCGCCGGCGCCGGCGATGACGACGGGGAAGACTCAGAACCGTGGGACACGGCTCTCCTGTCCCACCTTAAAGGGCACGTTTTCCTCGATTCCCCCGAGCTGTACACCGGCGAGCTGGGTGAGGCCGCTGCACAGCGCCTGCTGGACCTGCTGGCCGGCCGTACCATCACCTCGTTCGGACGTGACACGCTCGACCTGCCTGAACGGCCGGTCGACACGGAATCCCTTGGCTACTACCGCGGCCGGCTCAGCGAGTTCCGGGCCGACTGCGAGACGTGGCTGGCCCAGGGCCTGTCGGTGACGATCCTGCTCGATTTCGAACGCACCGGACATTTCCTGGCGTCCCGCACCCTGGAAGACCTGCCGGTCAGCTGGCTGGACGGTCCGGCACCGGGCCCGGCACGGACCGTGTCCCTGAAGCTGGCTCCCGGTGTACAGGGCGGCTTCCGCGACCCGGCCAGCGGCACTGTCGTCGTCAGCGAAGAGCTGCTGTACGGCAGTCAGGGCGGCCGGCGCCTGCGCCGGCTCGAGGGCCGCAGCGTACGTGACGCGGCCCAGCTCGCCCGCGGTGACTTCCTCATCCACCCGGATCACGGCATCGGCATGTTCGAAGGGCTCGAGCCGCGCCGGGTCGTCGGAGTGACGCGCGACTACCTGATCATGCGCTACGCGGGTGAGGGCCGGCTTTACCTGCCGGTCGAACTGCTGCCACTGCTGCGCCGTCACCCCGGGACGACGGACGATCCACCCCGCCTGTCGACGCTGGGCACGAACGAATGGTCACGGGCCCGGGAGCGGGCCAGGGCCAACGCCCAGGAGCTGGCGGCGAAGCTGCTGCGCACGTACGCCGAACGGCAGGTGACCGAAGGGGTTGCACTGCCACCCCTGCCCGAGTGGGACCACCTGATCGCCGAGAACTTCCCGTTCGAGCTGACCCCGGACCAGGCGCGCGCTGTTGAGGCCACCCTGGCTGACATGGAGAAACCGGTTCCGATGGACCGGCTCGTGTCCGGTGACGTCGGTTTCGACAAGACCGAGGTCGCCATCCGGGCTGCCCACCGGGCAGTCGGGCACGGCCGTCTGGTCGCCGTGCTGGTACCGACGACCATCCTGGCCAGTCAGCATTTCGAGACGTTCAGTAACCGGTTCAAAGACCTGCCCGTCACGGTCCGGCTGCTGTCCCGCTTCCAGACCGACCGCGAGGCCGCCGACACGGTGAAAGGGCTTAAGGACGGCACCGTCGACATCGTCATCGGTACTCACCGCCTGCTGGCCGAGTCGATCGTGTTCAAGGAACCGGGTCTGCTGGTCATCGACGAGGAACACCGCTTCGGTGTGGTGCAGAAGGAACGGCTCAAAGCCATCCGGGCGAACATCGACGTGCTGTCCCTGTCCGCGACCCCCATCCCCCGCACCCTGTACATGAGCCTGGTGGGCCTGCGTGACGTGTCGCGCATCATGACCCCACCCGAGGGTCGCAAGCCCATCCAGACGGTCCTGCAGCCGTACGACGCCATGGCGGTTCGCCAGGCGGTGATGTTCGAGCTGGAGCGGGGCGGCAAGATCTACTACATCTACGACCGGGTCGGCTCGATCAGCATGCGGGCCCGTACGCTGCAGCAGCTCGTTCCGGAGGTGCGCATCGGCGTCGTACACGGCCAGATGGAGACGCGTGACATCGAAGAAGTCATGGTCAACTTCGCTGACGGCGCCTACGACGTGCTGCTGGCCACCACCATCGTCGAATCCGGGCTGGACGTCACCGGCGCCAACACGCTCATAATCGAACGGGCTGACCGGCTGGGCCTGGCACAGCTGTACCAGCTGCGCGGCCGCGTGGGCCGGCGCCAGACCGAGGCGTGGGCGTACCTGTTCTACCCGGGCCGGCTGACAGAAGACGCCCAGCGCCGCCTCTACGCCATCGCGGAGCTGAACGACCTGGGCAGCGGACACCTGCTGGCCGAGAAAGACATGGAGATCCGTGGCGTCGGCAACCTGCTCGGACCTGAGCAGCACGGCCAGATAAGCGCCGTCTCGCTCGCCGTTTACACCGAGATGCTGGCAGAGGAGATCGCGAAGCTCAAGGGTGAACAGCAGCAGGAAGAGAGACCGGCAGTGTCAGTGGACCTGGCGCTCGATGCCCGCCTGTCACCCACGTACATCCAGGATGACGATGTGCGCATCGCGTTCTATGGCCGCCTGGCCGAGACGGCCAGTCTCGCAGAGGTGGGCCGCATCGCCCGCGAACTGCGTGAACAGTTCGGGCCACTGCCACCGGAAGTGAAGGCGTTCGTCGACCTGGTCCGGCTGCGGCTCCTGGCAGGTGCCAAGGGTGTCGTGACGGTCAAGGAGCACATGACCGACATCGAAGTCGCGTTCAGCGGGGACAGTGTCGACTACGATGCCCGGCTCATCCGTGAACTGCCCTGGACGGTCGAGGCGATCCGCTACCCGCCCGGTTTCTCGATCAAGAAGCGCGGGCTCAAGGCGCAGGATTACATCGACGCGATCAGCCGTGTACTGTACGCCTGCGGCTGAACGCTTAAAGGTACGGCCGCAGCTCAAAAGAAGCCGGGGAACGTCGCAACGTTCCCCGGCTGATCATTTCGGTGACCACTCAGGTCAGAAGTGGTAGTTGAAGCCACCCTTGAGGTTGAAGTGGGTGCCGTGGCCGGTGAGGCTGAAAGCCGGGCCGAAATCCAGGAACAGGCCGCCTTCGGTCCAGTTCGGGAAGCGGTACTCCGCGCCGAGCAGCAGACCCAGGGCGATGTTGGTCGTAGCGGCTGCACCGCGGCCGAAGCCGAGGCTCAGGCCACCGCCGGCGTAGATGCCGAGGGGGGCGTTGCCGGTGTTGACAGGCAGGTTGGCGATGATGTCAGCGCCGAGGCCGAGGCCGCCGCCGTTGTAGCCGACGGAGAAGCGGGTGCCGACGCCGTCAGTCAGCAGGTTGCTGATGCCGAAGTGGAGGGCGAACGCAGCGCGGCCACCGGCGGTGCCGGCGGAGACGCCCATGTAGTAGTCCGGGCTCATGCTGACGGTCGGACCGAAAGCGTCCTGAGCCTGTACGGTACCAACGCCAACAGCGAAGACGGCGAGGATCGAGATGATAAGTTTACGCATTGTTATACCCTCCGGAATGGTAAGCGGGAAGTCAAGTCTCCTGCGCTACTCAGTTGTTTATAGCATGCACTCCGCGCGGCCAACAAGTGTCAATCAACACAGAAAGTTCGTAGTGATTCGGGTCAGAATCCACGCAACCAGTCACTCGCCTGCACTGCTCAGTTCACGGTAACGGCGCAGCGCGTCCCGTTCCAGCGGCTGCCCGGTATTGCAGCGGGGAAGACGGCCATGCCGCTCCCGGAACTGGGCCAGCAGCTGCGCTTCCCGGGCTGCCGGCACCCTGGAGAACTCGCTGCGCCAGTACACCGCCCGTTCACGGATGCAGCCTGGCCGGGCCAGGTGCTGCCGCAGCCGGCCCGGAACGTCCCGGGCCGACATGCCGATGTAGATGATGTTGCGCTCAGCGTCAGCCAGTTCGTACACTCCCGGCTGGGGATCACGGCCACGTGCGGCGGGCAGCCGGTCCAGACTGCGCCACCTGGCTGCGATGGGCACTGTTAACCTTCCAGACCGAGTTCGCGCAGGGATTCCCGGTCAGAACGCCAGTCACGCCGGACGACGACCTCGAGTTCCAGGTACACCTGGTGGTCCAGGAACACTTCCAGCTGACGCCGGGCGTTGCGGCCGATCTCGCGGATCATGCGGCCGCCCTTGCCGATGACCATGGGCCGGTGGTTCATGCGCTCGACCCATATCTCAGCGTGGATGACGATCGGCCGGTCTGCAGGGTCCGGTTCCTGCCAGCCGGTCACCTGAACGGCGACGCTGTAAGGCAGCTCTTCACGCAGCTGGATCATGGCGCTCTCGCGGATCAGTTCGCCGGCCCATTCCTCGCGGGTCTGGTCACTGCGGATGTTGTCCGGGTAGTAGAGCGGGCCTTCGGGCATGAGTTCCAGCAGGTCGCTGCGCAGGTCGTACACTGCGCCGGGGTCGTTCAGCGCGGAGATGGCCAGCTGCCGGTCGGTCCGCGCCAGGTCGGCGTACAGCGACAGCGCCTCTTCCGGGTACCTGGCTGCATCGACCTTGTTGCCGATCAACCAGACCGGGACGCCAGGGTCGATACCGCGCAGCAGGCGTGCGACCTCGCGGTCTTCCTCGCCGGGCGGCCGGCGCAGGTCCACGACCCACAGGACGGCTTCGACGTCGACGAGCGCACCCCTGACCTCGCGGTGCATGTACTCGTCCAGGGCCGTCTGGCCCGAGCTGCGGTGATAACCGGGCGTGTCGACGAAGACGATCTGCGTCTTATCCTCGGTGTAGATGCCGCGTACGCCCTTGCGGGTCGTCTGCGGTTTGGGCGTGATGGGGGACACTTTAACCCCCAGCAGCGTGTTCAGCAGGGTGGACTTGCCGGTGTTGGGCTTGCCCAGGATCGCCACGAACCCTGAGCGGGTCGTGTGGTCAGGGCCAGCACTGTTCAGGTCATCAGACACTTCGCGTGTACTCCGTTCTGCCCGGTGTCACCCGGGCGTGTCAATGGTAGCAGACGCGGCTCCCACAGGGCCTATACTTGGGCTCACTGCAAGGTCAGTGAAGAGACATGACTGGAACCCACCAAGCGATGACTGAGAACGACTGCCTGTGAGTGGCGCGACTGCCGCCAGCCGGCCCCGGGTTTACTTCCTGGTGCTGGTCATCCTGGGGCTCACCCACCTCCTCAACGACCTCATGCAGTCGCTCATCCCGGCTGCCTACCCGATCCTGCGTGATGCCCATGGCCTCGACTTCGTGCAGATCGGTTTCATCACCCTGACGTTCCAGGTCGCGGGTTCGCTGCTTCAGCCGGTCGTCGGACTGGTGGCGGACCGCCGGCCCATGCCGTACTCGCCCGTTGCGGGGATGATGTTCACGCTTTCGGGACTGGTCAGCCTCGGCTTCGCCCAGAGTTACATGGCGATCCTCGTGTCAGTCGGCCTGATCGGTATCGGCTCCTCGATATTCCATCCTGAGGCGACCCGCATGGCCCGCTACGCGGCCGGTGGCCGCCAGGGCCTGGCCCAGGGCATTTTCCAGGTCGGTGGTCAGGCAGGCGGAGCGCTGGGGCCGGTTCTGGCCGCGCTCATCATCGTGCCGTTCGGCCAGCGCAGCCTCACCTGGTTCGCCGTGGCAGCGCTGCTGGCGATGCTGCTGCTCGCCTGGATCGGCAGCAGGCAGAAGGAGATAAGTGCGGCCTTCAGTGCCCTGCGGGCCAGCAGCGGTGCCGCCGGGACCGAGGTCCGCCACGCCGCCATGACGATCGTGGTCGGCATGACGGTGCTGACGCTGCTCATGTTCTCGAAGAACGCCTACAGTGAGAGCTTCCGCTCGTTCTACACGTTCTACCTGATCGAACGGTTCGGGCTGTCGATCCCGTCAGCCCAGCTGATGCTGTTCATATTCCTGCTGGCGGCCGCAGTCGGTGTCCTTGTCGGCGGCATCATCGGTGACCGCATCGGCCGATACCGGGTCATCTGGTTCTCGATACTCGGCCCGCTGCCACTGACGCTCATACTGCCGTACGTGGACCTGTTCTGGACCGGTGTGCTGACCGTGCTCATCAACCTGATCATGGCCAGCGCGTTCGCGTCGATCCTCATCTACGCGATGGACCTGCTGCCCAACCGCATCGGGCTCATCGGCGGACTGTTCTACGGGCTCAACTTCGGTCTGGGCGGCATCGCTGCAGCCATCCTGGGTGGCCTGGCCGATACGTACGGTGTCGAGGCGGTGTTCAGGATATGCGCGTTCCTGCCACTCGCCGGGCTGCTGGCATGGTTTCTGCCACGGCCACAGGAGACCGTGCCGGTCAGTTCCCGATGACCCCGAGTACGAGCGGACCGGGACTGGCGGCGTCACCGATGCTGACAGCCTGCTGAAGCAGCCGCTGCGCTTCTTCAAGGCCGCGGCCGGCGCGGTGCCTTACGAGCAGCAGTGGCTGCCCTGCTGACACCTCACTGCCGACGCTGCAGAGCAGCCTGACGCCGACCCCGTGGTCGATCGTGTTCTCCTTGGTCCTGCGGCCTCCACCGAGGGCGCCGACGGCGCGACCGGTCAGCAGTGCGTCGATCGCCGTGATGGTGCCGGAGCGCTCTGCGGTCAGTTCCCAGTACCCTCCGGCGAGCGGCAGGTCATGCACGGAATCAGGGTCACCGCCCTGGGCCTTCACCCAGCGCCGGAACCGCTGCCAGGCTGACCCGTCATGCAGCAGCTGCGTCAGTTGCTCCGTACTGCGGGGGATGCCCGCTGCGGCCAGCAGCTGCTCCGCCAGCACAACGGTCAGTTCCTCCAGGTCCCCGGGGCCTTCACCGCGCAGGCAGGCAGCCGCCTCCATGACCTCACCGGCGTTGCCTATCTCCCGGCCCAGTGGCCGGTCCATCGCTGACAGCACTGCCCGGACGGCCAGTCCCGCGTGTTCCCCGATGCGCATCATGCTGGCGGCGAGTTCACGGGCAGCTGCTTCTGTTTTCATGAAGGCTCCGCTGCCGACCTTGACGTCCAGGACGAGCGAACGGGCGCCACCGGCCAGCTTCTTGCTCATGATGCTGCTGGCGATGAGCGGCAGCGAGTCGACCGTGCCGCTGGCGTCTCTGAGCGCGTAAAGCAGGCCGTCGAGTGGCGCCAGGTCACGGGACTGGCCCACGATGACCGTACCGACCTCAGCGGCCTGGCGGAGGAACTCTTCGTCAGTGAGTTCAGTACGGAAGCCGGGGATGCTCTCGAGCTTGTCGACCGTTCCGCCGGTGTGACCCAGGCCACGGCCGCTCATCTTGGCAACGGTCGCACCGGCTTCGGCGAGCAGTGGCCCCAGGATCAGGCTCGTCTTGTCCCCGACGCCGCCGGT
>CAYPKV010000061.1:0-13194 GCA_964411415.1 uncultured bacterium | reverse complement strand
TCTAAGGCACACTGCCAGCGTTCATCCTGAGCCAGGATCAAACTCTCCAAAACAAGACCCGAAGGTCAAAGCCAAATTAATGGCCAAAATCTCAAAAGTAAAGAACGTCGAGACCAAAACAATCCAGATTATCAAGCTTCTCGCGCTCTTTCGGGCGCAAGTTCCTAGTATGCCTCAACCGGAAGCGCGTGTCAACCCCTGCTGAACTTCCAGTTGGAAGATCGGGCAGTTGCAGCCTGGCTGTGACTGGCACAGCATCAGGAAATGCCGGATGGCATTTACAGCGTTCTGGTCGGGCTTTCAAGGTTCCTGCTCAGTGGTCAGCCGGGGCTTTCCCCTGAGCGGATATTGAGTATAGGGGAGCTCCCCCTGAAGTGTCAAGCGTGGGTGAACATGGCTGCCGGAGTTGCTCGTGACGGCACTTTAAGAGACCCCTATATGTAAGTGAACTCGTCAACTGCCGCGCTGTGCCGTCCTTGCTATAGTCTGGGCATGCTTGAGCCGTCTCTCGACCTGTACGGGCAGACCTTCGACCAGGTCGATCACCTGCTGAAGGAACTCATCGCCCGCAGCCACGTGCGCTACGCGATGATCATCGACCTGAAGGGTTTCGTTCTGATGCATGCCCGCGCGCTGTGGGCGCCGGCTCCTCCTTCCCTTGATTCTCTGGCGACGCTGATCGCTTCGAATTATTCAGCAAACACTGCCATCGCTAAGCTGTTCGGCGAGCCCGGCTTCCGGGAGATGGTGCAGCAGGGTGACCAGGTGGGCACGTACATCGAGGAGCTTGGTGATAAGGCTCTGCTTGTCAGCATCTTCGACCGCACTGCTGCGCTCGGCAAGGTAAAACTGTTCACAAGGAAGGCTGCCGAGGAGATCAAGCTTGTGCTGGATTCGAACAGTGGCAGCGCGCCTTCGTTCAGTTTCGGTGACGACTGGTCCAGTGACGCTGATGCCCTGCTTGACGGGTTCTTTGGCGAGAGCAAGAAGTCATGAGTACGATCAACTTCTCTGCCCGCGAGATCAACTTCAAGATCGTTTACTACGGGCCCGGCCTGAGCGGCAAGACGACGAACCTGAAACAGATCTACGACAGGGTGCCCGGCGAGTCGAAGGGTGAGATGGTCAGCCTGGCAACCGAGGATGAACGCACGCTGTTCTTCGACTTCCTGCCCCTTGACCTAGGCAAGGTTAACGGCTTCACGACCAGATTCCACCTGTACACGGTGCCTGGGCAGGTTTTCTACAACACGAGCCGCAAGATCATCCTGCGTGGTGTGGATGGCATCGTGTTCGTCGCTGACTCTGCTCCGAACCGGCTGCGGGCCAATGCAGAATCGCTGCGCAACCTGCGGGAGAACCTGAGTGAGAACAACCTCAGGCTTCAGGACATTCCTTACGTCATCCAGATCAACAAACGGGATCTGCCTGACGCACTGCCGAGCGACATGATCCGCACTGTACTGGACCCGAAGGCAGAAGTGCCGATTTTCGAAGCAGTGGCTGCCCGCTTCGAAGGCGTGTTCGAACCGCTGCGTGCTGTGTCCGGGATGGTGCTTGAGAAGCTCGCACAGCGCACCTGAAGGCCCGTCTGCCCCGTGCTAACTTGAGGGCACGATGAAAAGAACCCCCCTCTACCCTGCTCATGTGGCCCTCAACGCCCGTCTGGTTGATTTTGCGGGCTGGGAGATGCCGATCCAGTACCGCTCCGGCATCAACGAGGAACACAACGCCGTCCGTTCTTCGTGCGGGATATTCGATGTCAGCCACATGGGTCAGATCCGTGTAACCGGTTCGGGCGCAGTCGCCTTCCTTCAGTACGCGGCGCTGAACGATGCCGGCAGGCTGAAGGTTGACCGCGCCCAGTACTCGATGCTGGCCAACGACCAGGGCGGCCTCATCGATGACATTTACGTGTACCGGGACGGTGAGGACGACTTCCTGCTTGTGCCCAACGCCTCGAACCACGATGCAGTGCTGGCCCACCTGAACACCCTGGCGGCCGAGCGGACTGACGTGAACGTCACCGACGAATCGGCGGCCTGGGCGGTCATGGCGGTACAGGGACCGGGCGCCGTCGGCATACTCACTGAGCTGACCGGCGTTGACCTGGCGCCGGTGCGCAAGAACGCGACCATCCGTGCCACGCTGAACGGTCTGGCCGTACGGCTGACCCGCACGGGCTACACGGGTGAGGACGGTTTCGAAGTGTTCACTGCGCCTGCCGACGCTGTTGCAGTATGGGACGCCATAACCGGTGCTGGTGCAGTGCCGTGCGGACTCGGTGCCCGCGACACTCTCCGGCTGGAAGCGGGCTTCCCGCTGTTCGGCAACGAACTGACTGCGACGAGCAACCCGCTCTGCACCCCGATGGCGTGGCTGGTGAAAGACAAGGACGCCTACGGCCGTGCAGCACTCGTTGCCACACCGTGCGAACGTGTCCTGGTGGGCCTCGAGCTTCGCGAGCGCGGCATCCCCCGGTCGGGTTACCGCATACTGAGCGATGGCAACGAGGCCGGTGTCATCACCTCCGGCACCATCTCGCCCTGGAGCCGGAAATCTATCGCCCTGGGCTGGGTGAACCCGGAGCTCTCTGCGACCGGTATGGAGCTGAGCGTGGAGATCCGTGGCCAGCCTGTCGGGGCCGTCGTCGTGGAACCGCCGTTCACTGAGAACTAGGTAAACTGTTACCCGGAACGCCGCTGCCAGGAAGGGCTCGCGGCACGATCTTTACGGCCAGGGAGGCTGATGGATGGACATGCCTGATAACGTCAAGTATCTGAAGAGCCACGAGTGGGTACGCGAGGACGGTGACAGCTACGTTGTTGGCATCACTGATTTCGCCCAGGATCAGCTCGGGGATGTTGTATTCGTTGAGCTTCCTTCGGTGGGCAGCACTGTGACGGAAGGTGAAGGCGTCGCTGTCGTCGAGTCGGTCAAGACCGCCAGCGACATCTACGCTCCGTTCGATGGCGAGATCACCGACGTGAACGGTGAACTGGAGAACGCTCCGGACCTGCTCAACAGCGATCCGTTCGGCGAAGGCTGGATGTTCCGTATCCGCCCCAGCTCGGCCGTGGACCAGAGCCGCCTGCTCGACGCTGCGGGTTACCAGAAGGCGATCGAGGAAGAGGATTGAAGTACACGCCGCACACTGATGCGGACATCGCACGCGCGCTTGACCGTATCGGCGTCTCCAGCCTGGATGACCTGTTCCGGGACATCCCGGAAGAACTGCTGGATCCTGAGATCGAGATCGGCGCTCCGCTGAGCGAGTTCGAAGTGATGAGCCACCTCCGTGAGCTGGCGGCCCGAAACGCGCCGGCATCCGGTTTCATCGGTGGTGGTGTGCGCAAGCATTTCATCCCCAGCGTCACTCCGCACCTGGCCATGCAGAGCGAGTTCGTGACCGCCTATACGCCTTACCAGCCCGAAGTGGCCCAGGGCATCCTGCAGGCGACTTTCGAGTACCAGACAATGATCTGTGAACTCACCGCCCTGCCGGTGTCCAACGCCAGCATGTACGACGGTGCGAGCGCAGCGGCTGAGGCTGCGCTGCTCGCAGTGCGGCAGACGGGTCGCCGCCACGTGACCATCAGTGAGACCGTGGACGCTCAGACCCGTGACGTCCTGCACACTTATCTGCAGGCGATGGACATCGAAGTCCACACCATCCCGGCTGACGGAGTCGTGACCGGCAGGTTCGAGCCGCCTGCTGATACTGCCGGCCTCATCGTTCAGCAGCCGAACTGCCTCGGCTATCTGGAAGACATGCCAGGCCTGGCGCAGGCTGCCCATGATGCAGGAGCGCTGTTCATCGCTGTCGCTGATCCGCTCAGCCTGGCCGTGCTCGAAGCGCCGGGCAACTACGGTGCTGACATCGCCGTCGGTGACGGTCAGACGATCGGCAACCCGCTGGCGTTCGGTGGTCCGAGCTTCGGCTACATGGCAGTACGTGAAGAGCTGATCCGGCAGCTGCCCGGCCGGCTGGTCGGTCAGACTACCGATGCCGACGGAAAGCGTGCCTTCGTGCTGACGCTGCAGGCCCGTGAGCAGCACATCCGCCGCAGCAAGGCGAAGTCGAACATCTGCTCCAACCATCAGCTGACCGCGATCATGGCTGCCATCAACGTGGCCGCGCTCGGACCGGAAGGCCTGCGTGAACAGGCTGTGGCCAGCGTTGCTGCGACACATGACCTGGCTGCACGCCTGAGTGAACTGGGCCTGCGGCCGGAGAATGGCACCCCCTTCTTCAACGAGTTCCTGCTGCGGGTCAGCCGTCCGGCAGCGGAGGTCCGTGCGGCGCTGGCTGCCGAGGGAATCCTGGCCGGAGTGCCGGTCAGTGGCAGTTTCGGCGAAGGGCTGCTGCTGACAGCGACCGAGATCACCTCGGCGGACGAGCGGCAGCATGTCGCTGAAGCGATCGCGAGACTGGAGGCGCAGGCATGAACAACCGCGACTTCCCGCTGATCTTCGAACGCTCCAAGGCCGGCCGGCGCGCCGCAGCCGCTCCGGGCGACACGACGGCTGACCTCAAGGCCCTGCTGGGCGAGAAGCACCTGCGTACCGAGGCTCCAAGGCTGCCTGAGGTGAGCGAGCTGGACGTGGTGAGACACTACACGCAGCTGGCCCACCGGCAGTTCAGCATCGACGCCAACTTCTACCCGCTCGGTTCGTGCACGATGAAGTACAACCCCAAGGTGCACGAGGAAGCAGCTGCCCTGTTCAACGACCTGCATCCGAACCAGGATCCGTCGACCGCCCAAGGGGCACTGGAGCTGCTGTTCAACCTGCAGTCAGACCTGTCGACACTGACCGGCATGGATGCGTACAGCCTCCAGCCTGCCGCCGGTGCGCACGCTGAACTGGCGGGCCTGCTCATCATCCGCGCCTGGCACGAGGCGAACGGTGAGGCTGAGCAGCGCCGTGTCGTCATCGTTCCCGATGCTGCACACGGCACCAACCCTGCGACCGCTTCGATGGCCGGCTTCGACGTCGTTGAAGTTCCGACCGGTCCTGACGGTGAAGTCGACCTTCCTGCCTTCAAGGCAGCCCTCGGGCCGCACGTAGCAGCTGTGATGCTGACGAACCCGAGCACGCTGGGCATATTCGAGAGCCGCATCCTCGAGATCAGCGAGGCCGCCCACGCCGTGGGAGCCCAGCTGTACTACGACGGTGCGAACCTCAACGCCATCGCCGGGCGCGCCAGGCCAGGTGACATGGGCTTCGACGTCATGCACCTGAACCTGCACAAGACGTTCACGACGCCACACGGTGGTGGCGGTCCGGGCACCGGTCCGGTCGGAGTCAAGGAGCACCTCGAGCCTTTCCTGCCCCGTCCTGCGGTGCGCTGGAACGGCGAGGCGTTCTACCTGGACGATGACCGTCCGCAGTCGGTTGGCCGCATGCGCAGCTTCTACGGTAACTTCGGCAACCTCGTCCGTGCTTACACTTACATCCGTTCACTCGGTCTGGAAGGTCTGCGTGACGTGTCGGCGCTGGCGGTTCTGAACGCCAACTACATGCGAATGACGTTCAAGGAGCTCGGTTTCGATATCCCGTTCGACCGGATCAACATGCACGAGTTCGTGGCACAGCCGCCTGCTGGCCTGCGTACGCTCGACATCGCCAAGGCGCTGCTTGATCACGGTGTGCATCCGATGACCGTCTACTTCCCACTTAGCGTCAAGGAAGCAATGATGGTCGAGCCCACTGAGACGGAATCACTCGAGACGATAGACGGTTTCGCTGAGATCCTCCGGGAGATCCTTGAGAAGGCGGCAGCGGATCCGCAGTGGATCAAGTCTGCTCCTTATGAAACGCCGGTCAGGCGCCTGGACGAAGTCAAGGCCGCCAGGCAACCGGTTCTGAAGTACGACTTCCCGGACTGAGTCCGGACCCACAGGCGGTCAGGCGGCGACCCCTTCAGTGATGAAGGGGTCGCCGCCTGACCATCTTTATATGCAGAGGCTGCTCAGCTGCAGCTGGTGCCCCTGGCGGGATCGGGCGCGGGACGCCCGTCGGTGCGGAACGAACTGCCGCAACCGCAGGAGCTGGTGGCGTTGGGGTTGTTCACCGAGAAGCCACCGCCCATCATGTTCTCGACGTAATCGACTTCGCTGCCACGGAGGAGCGGCCAGCTGCGTTCGTCAACGACCATGCGTATGCCCTGGTCTTCGAAGACCCGGTCGCCTTCAAGCGTGTTCTCATCGATGGCCATGCCGTAGCCGTAGCCACTGCAGCCACCAGATTTGATGAAGATGCGGATCGCAGCTCCGGCCTTGCCGCTGCGGCCTACGATCTCAGCCGCCTTGGCCGCCCCCGCTGCTGTCAGCGTCAGTCGCTCTGCGTTTTCTGCTGTTGCCTGCAAGGCTGTACCTCCCAAGAGCCGTTATCTGTTTAGGATACTACACCGCTCGGGATTGCGCGTGTCAGCGCGGACAACCGTGGTTCCGGGGGCACTTGGCGGCTGGGGAGGCATCTGCTATACTCTTTTCTTGCTGCTGCCTGGGGGTATAGCTCAGTCGGTAGAGCGGCGGTCTCCAAAACCGTAGGTCGTGGGTTCAAGTCCTACTGCCCCCGCCACAGAGAAGCAGCTGCTGCGTCCGGATGTAACCGTCCGGACGCAGTCTTTTTCAGCCCCGGTGGTAAGGGTGGCCACGCAGCAGACTCCAGGCCCGGTACACCTGTTCCGCGACCATCACCCTGACGAGGGGATGCGGAAGCGTGAGCCGGGACAGCGACCAGCGCTGCTCACACGAGGCGGACAGGCTGGGCTCCAGTCCGTCCGGACCACCGACGAGCAGAGCGACGTCGCGGCCGTCGAGCATCCACCTGCTCAGCTGAGCGGACAGCTGTTCCGTGCTCCATTCACTGCCTTTCACTTCGAGTGCGACGCGGAGCGTCCCTGCGGGGATGGCTGAGGCGATGCGCTCAGCTTCTTCACGCTGCAGCTGCGCGGTGCTGCTGCCCCGGTTGCGCCGGGCCATGGGTATCTCATGCAGTACGAGTCTGCACTCGTGCGGGAGGCGGCCGGCGTACTCGCTGAACCCCTCCTGCACCCAGCCCGGCATGCGGGTCCCGACGGCGACCAGATGAATGCGCATGATTCAGGATAAACCGGTGGTAGCCTGAAGGGCGATGCGAACCCCGAACAGCAAGCAACCCATCCTCATCACCGGCGCCATGGGGCAGCTCGGATCCGAGCTCGTTCCGGCGCTGATCCGCCGCTACGGTCCCGGGAGCGTCATCGCCACTGACATAAGGCATCCTGAGACCGGCCATGGAACTACCGCGGTGTTCGGCGATGCCGAAGTTGAGTTCAGGGTGCTCGACTGCGTTGACCCTCAGCAGGTGGGTCATGTGGCTGCCGATGTGAAGCCGTCGGTGATATTCCACCTGGCGGCGCTGCTTTCGGCTGTGGCCGAGCGGCGGCCGCAGCTGGCCTGGCAGGTGAACGCTCAGGGTACTTTCAACGTGCTGGAAGCGGCGCGTGAGACGGGTGCCCGGGTTTTCGTGCCCAGCTCGATCGCAGCGTTCGGTCCGTCTACCCCGCGGGATGGCACGCCGCAGGAGACGCTGCAACGGCCGGACACCATATATGGGGTCACGAAAGTGACCGGTGAACTGCTGTGCGATTACTATCACAGCCGCTTCGGGGTGGACACCAGGGGGCTGCGTTTCCCCGGTCTCATCTCGCACGTGGCGGAACCGGGTGGCGGCACGACAGATTACGCGGTGGAGATCTTCCGTGACGCGCTGCGTTACAGCAGTTACCAGTGCTTCCTGGCTGAGGACACGCGACTGGACATGATGTACATGCCTGACGCGATCCGTGCCGTCCTGGAGCTGATGGAGGCGGACCCGGAGCGTCTGCGGCACCGCAACGCGTTCAACGTGACGGCGTTCAGCTGCACACCGGGTGAGCTGGCTGCCGAGATCAGGCAGCACATGCCGGAGTTCACACTGCGTTGCGAGGTGGACCCGGTCAGGCAGGGTATCGCCGAGTCGTGGCCCAGAAGCATGGATGACAGTGAAGCCCGCAGCCAGTGGGGCTGGCGGCATGAGTACGGCCTCGCTGAGACGGCCGCTGACATGCTGGCGCACCTGCGGCCGCGGGTGGCGCGTGAACCGCACCTCTCACATGGTGCGGCAGGAGGTTGATCGAAGAAATGAGCATGGAGAACCTGCTTTCGAGCCTTGAGCGGCAGCTCGGCGTGATGAGGAACGAAGGTACCGCCAAGGGGGCTGAACATGAAGTGACGGCCGTGCACCGTTCACAGGACGGCCGGGCACCCCGCTTCAGTCTGGCTGGCCAGGGGGAGCGGCGTTTCCTGCGGATGAACTCGAACTCGTACCTGGGTCTGAGCCTGCACGGTGAGGTCATCAGGGCCGAGGAAGAAGCGACGCGGCAGTACGGCGTCGGGCCCGGGGCCGTGCGTTTCATAAGCGGTACGTACCGGCCGCATGTGGAACTGGAGAAGGCGCTGGCCCGCTTCCATGAGCGCGAGGCAGGCATGATCTTCAGTTCCGCGTACGCGACTGCGGTCAGCGTGATCGTGCCGCTGACGACCGCCGGCACGGCGCTCGTCAGCGACGAGCTGAACCACAACTGCATCATCAACGCGATGCGGCTGTCGCGGCCGAAGGCGAAGTTCATCTACCGGCACCTCGACCTGGATCATCTGCGTGAACAGCTGGACGCCGCCGCCGAGAGCGGAGCCGAGCGCTGCCTGGTCGTCACTGACGGCATCTTCTCGATGCGGGGCGTGCACGCTCCGCTGGCGGAGATCCGCAGCATGGTCGCTGATTACTCTGCCCGCTTCAAAGAGGGGGCGATCCTGATCGTCGATGACTCCCATGGTGTCGCCGCCGTGGGTGAGCGGGGACGGGGCACCGAGGAACTCACGGGCAGCGGGCCGTCTGACATCCTCATCGGCACTCTCGGCAAGGGTTTCGGCGTAAACGGTGGGTACGTCGTCGGGCCGCAGCTGCTGATCGATTTCCTGCGGGAGACTTCGATGATGTACATCTACTCCAACCCGATCACTCCGGGCGAGGCGGCAGCCGCGCTGGCAGCGGTGCGGATCGTCGATTCGGGCAAGGGCCGGGACCTGCTTGAGACGGTCAGGGTGAACGCCAACCGGTTCCGGGACGGCCTCACGGCTGCCGGGTTCGAGACGCTGCCTGGTGCTCATCCGGTCGTGCCGCTCATGATCCGCGACACACCGGCAACGGCGGCCACAGTGCAGATGCTGTTCGAAGCGGGCGTGCTGGCAACAGGTCTCACGTTCCCTGTCGTGCCGCAGGGTGACGAGTCGATCCGCTTCCAGCTGTCGGCAGACCATGCGGCCGCCGACGTCGATGAAGTGCTCGGTCTGCTGCGGCGCAGCCGTGCTTCGTGACGGACGGGAGCTGACAGAGCGCGTGCTATTGTCAGAACGTATGAAGTTCATGTCCTGTCGGCTGCTCGCGGTGCTGTTCGTGGCGCTGCTGGCTGCAGGTCAGTCGGTCATGGCGCAGGCGGATTCGGTCTGGGTCATCCCCGTTGAGGGCGAGATCAACCCGGCGACCGCACAGTACATCCGTTCGCGTATCGAGCGCGCCAATGAGGAGCGCCCGCTGGCCATCCTTTTCGAACTCGACACACCCGGTGGACTGGTCACGGCGATGGAAACGATCGTGGATGACATCCTCACCCGGGCCGAGGTGCCGACGCTCGCTGTTGTCCGCAACGCCTTCAGTGCGGGTGCACTCATCGCGATGAGCGCCCAGCAGCTGGCGATGCTGCCTGGTTCGGCGATCGGGGCGGCGATGCCGGTCGGCATATCGCCTGTCGGCACGGTCAGCGCCGTTGATGCCAAGACGACTTCGGCGATGCGCGGTCTGTTCCGCAGTGTCGCGGAAGCCCGGGGGCGCAACTCCCTGCTGGCAGAGGCGATGGTCGACATGTCCATCGACGTGCCTGGCCTGGCGGTCAGCGGGGAACTGCTGACGCTCAGCGCCGCTCAGGCGGTCGAGAACGGCATCGCGGACATCCAGGCAGCCACAGTGCAGGACGCCCTGCAGCAGTTCGGCTACGGCGGTGCCCGGCTGACGTTCCTGGAGCCGACGTTGACCGAACGGATCAGCGGCTGGCTCAGTCAGCCGATCATCGCGGCGCTGCTGCTGGTCATCGGCATCGGTGGCCTGGTCATCGAGCTGTTCACGCCCGGCTTCGGACTGCCTGGCGCGCTCGGAGTCATCGGCCTGGCGCTGTTCGGCCTGACCGCGATCTTCTCGACGCCGGCGGGCACCATTGACATGGTGCTGTTCGTCATCGGGCTCATTCTGATAATGGTCGAGATATTCGTGATGCCCGGTACGTTCGTGCCGGCCATCCTCGGTGCGGCGGCGATCGTGACTGCCCTCATACGCGTGTTCCAGGAGCAGTCGATCGCGGTTCTGGGCTGGACGACGCTGTTCGCCAGTGCCCTCATCCTCGGTCTGTTCTGGCTGTTCCCGCGTTCACGGCTCGTGTCCGGGCTGCGCCTGGAGACCAGACTGGCTTCCGGCGGTGCTTCAGCGGTACTGCAGGACGCACCGGCACCGGTCGAGCTGATCGGGCAGCGCGGAACTGCTCAGAGTGACCTGCGGCCTTCCGGCGTCGCCCGCATTGGCGGCCAGCGGGTTGACGTGGTGACCCAGGGTGACTTCATCCGGGCAGGAACACCCATCGAAGTGCATATAGTTGAAGGTAACCGCATCGTGGTGCGGGCCCTGGAATCAGACGGGAACTCAAGTGGGCCTTCGGGTCCTGAACTCAACATGGGAGCGTAATGGACCAGTCGATCCTTTTCATCGCCGGTGCGGCGATCGTATTCTTCATCATCCTGTTCAGCTTCGTGCCGGTTGGCCTGTGGATCTCAGCCATCGCCGCCGGTGTCCGTGTCGGCCTGACGAGCCTCGTGGCGATGCGGCTGCGGCGCGTGCCGCCCAACCGCATCATCCTGCCGCTCATCAAAGCGGACAAGGCCGGTATCGATGTCACCCAGAACCAGCTTGAAGCGCATTACCTGGCCGGTGGTAACGTCGACCGCGTCGTAGACGCCCTCATCGCGGCTGACAAGGCGCGTATCACCCTGCCGTTCGACCGTGCGGCGGCGATCGACCTGGCCGGCCGTGACGTGCTGGACGCTGTCAAGGTGTCGGTCAACCCGCGCGTCATCGAGACACCCAGCGTGTCAGCCGTCGCCAAGGACGGCATCGAACTCATCACGACCGCCCGCGTCACCGTACGTGCGAACCTCGAGCGGCTCGTCGGTGGTGCCGGCGAGGAGACCATCATCGCCCGTGTCGGTGAAGGCATCGTCTCCTCCATCGGTTCGAACGAGTCGCACAAGGACGTGCTGAAGGAACCGGATCAGATCTCCAAGACGGTGCTGGCCAAGGGCCTCGACGCCGGAACCGCGTTCGAGATCCTGTCTATCGACATCGCTGACGTCAGCGTTGGACGCAACATCGGGGCAGAACTGCAGACCGACCAGGCAGAGGCCGACAAGCGCGTCGCGCAGGCCAAGGCGGAAGAGCGCCGCGCGATGGCGGTCGCGGTCGAACAGGAGAACCGTGCCCGCGTCGAACAGATGCGGGCCAAGGTCGTCGAGGCTGAAGCCGAGGTGCCTGCGGCGATCGCTGCGGCTTTCCGGTCCGGCAACCTGGGAGTGATGGACTACTACCAGCTGCAGAACATCCAGGAAGACACGCGCATGCGGGGCAACATCGGTCGCCTGGCGGGTGAAGCAGACGAAGAATGAGCTTCGAAGCCATAATCATGGGGCTGGTCACGCTCCTGTTCATAATCGGTCCGAGTCTGGTCAAACGCCAGCAGAAGCCGGAACAGGAGCAGCCGCCCCAACGTGGCCGGGGCCAGCCACCTCCAGACACGCAGGTGCAGACCCAGCGTGCTGCAGGCGCTGACGACTGGCTGGAGAAGCTCGAGGAGGCACGCCGGCGTATCGCAGAAGCACTCGGCGAGGAGACCGCCGGACAGCAGAAAGTGCCGGTTCCGGCTGCGCCCGGACCACGTGTACGGCAGACCCAGGCGAAGACCGTCCCGGGCCGGCCTGCCCCTGCCACTGCCCGGTCAGCGAGACCTGCGCCCGCTGCCACCGGCATCGACTCGCAGCAGGTCACGACCCGTCCACCGACGGAGCACTCTGCCGCTGCGGCCGCTGCCCGCGACCGTGCCGCGGCTGAACGCACCCGACGGCTCCGTGAAGCCAGCACCGCCAGTGCGGTACAGGTTACGGCGGCAGGCCGCAAGGGGCCCTATACTGCTGGGCGCAGGAAACGGCAAGCCAGTGACCTGTTCGGCAGCGACAGCGTACTGAACGGTTACATCTGGCACCAGATCCTGAGCGAGCCACCCCACAGACGTGGCAACAGGAGGAAAGTATCGCGACTTCGGTCACCCTGAAGCTCGACAGTCCCCGTGAAGCACTGGCACTGTACGGGCACAACGATGAGAACCTGAGACTGCTGCGCTCGAAGCTGGCAGCGAAGCTGATCGCCCGTGGTGATGAGCTCCGCCTGTCCGGCTCGGAGGCAGACGTACGTGTCGCAGAATCGACTATCCGGGCGCTGCTGAGTGACATCCGTGAAGGGCGTGAACTCAGCCCGGTCGAACTGGAGCACGGTGACGTGGACGAGCTCGGCAGCACGCGGGTGAGCAGTGACGTTCCCCTGCCTCAGCGGGCCCGGCCCAAGACGGCCGGTCAGCACCGTTATGTGGAGGCGATCAGCCGGAACCCCATCACCTTCGGTATCGGTCCTGCCGGCACCGGCAAGACTTACCTGGCGGTGGCGATGGCGGTGCAGGCGCTGGTGGACCGGCGGGTGAAGCGCATAATCCTGACCAGGCCCGCAGTTGAAGCGGGCGAGCGGCTCGGCTTCCTGCCGGGTGACCTGCAGGCCAAGATTGACCCGTACCTGCGGCCGCTCTATGACGCGCTTTACGACATGCTGCCGGGTGAGCGTATCGATCACCTGCTCGAGCAGGGCACGATCGAGGTTGCCCCCCTGGCGTTCATGCGTGGCCGGACGCTTAACGACGCGTTCATCATCCTCGATGAGGCGCAGAACACCACGCGTGAGCAGATGAAGATGTTCCTCACGCGCCTGGGCTTCGGCTCCACGATGGTCGTCACGGGCGACATC
>CAYPKV010000060.1:0-13532 GCA_964411415.1 uncultured bacterium | reverse complement strand
AGTGGCTGGGGTTGGCGGAGTGATCTGGCGCTGAGCGGCCTGGCCAGGTACACTCGGTCCAGATTCATGAAGAAGCTAATCAACGTCGTCGGCGCAGTTTTCGTCAGGAACGGTCGTATCCTTGCCGCACAGCGCGGTCCGGGCAAGGCGCTGCCGGGACTGTGGGAGTTCCCCGGGGGCAAGATCGAAGAAGGTGAAAGCGCCGAAGCTGCCCTGCAGCGTGAGCTGGCAGAAGAGTTGAGAGTTGACGTCGAGGTCGGCAGTTATCTGACCACGACCGATTACGAGTACGACTTCGGCACCGTCTCACTGGCGACTTACTTCGTTACCTTGACCGACAGCGAGCCAGTTCTCACCGAGCACGTCGCTATCCGTTGGCTGAACCGCCAGGAACTTTTCGAGGTGGACTGGGCTCCGGCTGACATACCTGCCGTGAAGCTGCTGGCGCAGCGAACCGAACTGGCATGAATAACAGTGGACTGAGTCGCGCCCTACAGCACGGTTTCCTCGACCAGGCTGTCCCGGCACCGGGTCGACTCATTCCCCAACTGATAGACAACCAGGCCCACACGACGATGAGTCGGGCCATCAGCACTGAACTACGTGAGGCGCACAGCTTCGTCTTCTCAGTGGCCTTCGTCACCCCTGCCGCCGTGACCGCCTTGAAACAGGACCTGCTCGATTTCCGCGGCAAGGGCCAGGTGATCACCTCTAACTACCTCGGCTTCAACGAACCGCGCGCTTACCGGGAACTGTTGAACATCCCGAACCTGGAGGTCTGGGCAGTCCCGGCCGACCGTGGGTTCCATGCCAAGGGTTACGTGTTTCGCCGGGAATGCACCACGACCGCGATAGTTGGGTCATCGAACCTGACGGTCAGCGCCCTTTCCCGGAACCACGAGTGGAACCTACGTTTCACCGCCGCGAACGACGGTCACATCATCGCCCAGTTGGAAGACGCGCTAGAAGCACAACGCTGCATTGCCGAACGCGTCGATCAAGCCTGGATAGAGCGCTTCGAAGCAAACTACGTACGCCCGGTCCGGCGAGAGTTGTTCGACCACGTGGCGGGCTTTCCACCAGTCCCAGATCGGGACGCCGACACTCAGCACGAGCCGATCTTACTCACGCCACGCGAGCACGTACAGCGCCCACCGGAGCGGGTCATCACACCTAACCGGATGCAGAGCAGCGCGCTCGCTTCACTGCAGCAGCTGCGTCAGGAATCGGCAGACCGGGCGCTGGTCATATCGGCGACTGGCACCGGCAAGACGATGTTGTCTGCGTTGGACGTCAGACAAGCGAAACCGAAGCGGTTCCTGTTCCTTGCCCACCGTGAACAGATACTGGACAAGGCCCTGCTCGAGTACAGGTCGGTACTGGGTGGTGACCGCAGTCAGTACGGGAAGCTCTCGGGCACGCGTCGGGACCTGGGTGCTCACGTTAAGTATCTCTTCGCCACCACCCAATCGTTCGTGCGACTCATCCGCAGCGGTGACGTCGCACCAGACGAGTTCGACTACATCGTGATCGATGAGGTGCACCGGGCTGGCGCTGACACCTACCTCGAGATACTCGATTACGTTTCACCCGCGTTCCTGCTCGGTATGACCGCCACTCCTGAACGCACCGACGGTTTCAACGTTTTCCAGCTGTTCCATTACAACCTCGCCTACGAGATCCGGCTACAGGAAGCGCTCGAGGCCGACATGCTCGCCCCGTTCCACTACTTCGGCGTCACGGACTTCACCGACGCTGCGGGTAACACTATCGATGAGACGAGCGAGCTGCGCTACCTGGCCTCATCGGAACGGGCAGATCACTTGGTCGCGAAGCTTGAGCAATACGGTCAGGCAGGTGTACCCCCGCGCGGCCTCATTTTCTGCAGCAGGAACCGTGAAGCCGAAGAGATGTCTGTGTTGCTGAACCAGCGGAAGTTACACGGCTATCCACTGCGGACGCTGGCCATCTCTGGCAGTGACAGCATAGAAACTAGAGAAGACGCTGTCCGCCGTCTGGAAGCAGGTGAACTGGATTACCTGCTTAGCGTCGACATATTCAACGAAGGCATCGACATCCCCAGTCTCAACCAGATAGTCATGATGCGGCAGACCCAATCCAGTGTGGTGTTCACCCAGCAGCTCGGCCGGGGTCTGCGTAAGCATGCCGACAAAGACTACCTGGTCGTCATCGACTTCATCGGCAACTACGCGAACAACTACCTGATTCCTACTGCACTGTTCGGCGACACTTCTTTGAACAAGGACCAGCTGCGCAGACGTCTGATCGATGTCCGTGGCGATCATGTGATCGCAGGTATATCGAGCATCAACTTCGACCAGATCGCTACGGACCGGATCTTCGCGGCGCTGGGCCGTGCAACGCTCGACTCGCTGAGTAACCTAAAACGGGCTTACACCGCGCTCAAAGGACGACTTGGCCGGGAACCACTGCTGCTTGACTTCGCGAAGCACGACGCTCTGGACCCGTACGTGGTCGCCACCAAGTTCGGTAACTATGCGGAGTTCCTGGAGCGGGTCGAAGGCACGCCTGTTGCGCTGGACGGCAACGCCCGGCAACTGCTGACGTTCCTGTCGATGGAGCTACTGAACGTGATCCGGCCACAGGAACTGCTACTGCTAGACGAGCTGGTGCGCTGCGCTGGACCGGTGACGGCTGACGCCTATCGGCATCTTCTGAATCAGAAAGGGCTGGACTACAGCGAAGCCACTCTGACATCCGTTCGACGCATCTTCTCACTCGAATGGTTCACCAAGGCCGAACGCCGCAAGTACGGCGACGCGCCGCTCATCACTTTCGATGGCCGCTGTTTCCACCTGTCCGAACGCTGGCGGGCAGCCTGGGACTCAGCTGTGTTCCGTCGCTTCGCAACAGACGCGCTGATTACTGGCCTCTACCTGGCTGAACAGCGCCATCAGTTCGCCGACCAGCTGATCATCGGCAACCGCTACACCCGCAAGGACGTGTGCCGCATCCTCAACTGGCAACGGAACGAGCAGTCGACCATGTACGGCTACAAGGTGGACCGGGATTCGGGTACGTGTCCGATCTTCGTCACTTATCACAAGGCGGAAGACGTTTCCGAGAGCACCCGTTACGAAGACGAGTTCCTGGATCAGCAGACGATGCTCTGGTTCACCCGCAGCAACCGGACGGTGCAGAGTCGGGAGGTCAAGGCCATCATCGAACAGGAGGTTCCGCTATTCTTGTTCGTGAAGAAGGACGATGCCGAGGGGACTGATTTCATCTACCTGGGCCAGGTGACCCCCAGCAACGTCAAGCAGACCGAGATGCCGAACGACAAGGGCACGTTATTGCCGGTCGTGACGATGCATCTGACCTTACCAAGGCCCGTAGACAGCGCTACCTTCGATTATTTCGTCGGACCGAGTTTCAGCGCCAGTGTTACAACGCAGCCGGCCAGCAAGCCGGTGGCGCAAAGCCAGCCCAGGCTTCTGGGCGACTGACCCCTCACCCAGCTGCAGCGGCAACCTTTGCGATGATGCCGTCCAGGTCGAACTCCTGGCTGCGGTCGTAAATCTCTTCGCCGTTCAGGCGGATCTTGAAGGTGCCGCTGTCGCCGGTCTTCAGTTTCACCCCATCGAGTTTCTGTCCGAAGTGCTCGAGCAGGGACCTCTGGATGTCCAGGGCCCGGGGCAGGTGCCCGCAGGGAACGCAGTACTGGATCTCAACCGTTGGTGCTGCCATGTGCTTTCCTCCTGAAACCAGCTTACCCAGCCACGCTGGACTGCTGACCGGCGAACTTCAGCACTGCCCGCGCCAGCGCCGCGCTGGAGTCGATGTACGGCAGGTGGTAATCCTTCAGCACGATCGGTACTTCGGTGCAGGCTGCGATCAGGACGTCAATTTCAGCCAGTGAATCCGCCAGAGCGCGCATGCCGGCCTGCACCTCTGCACCGGTGTCGCCTGACTTGATGCGGTAGAGCAGCTGCATGAACCGGGCCTGGTCCGGATGGACGGCCAGGACGCCATGCCGGGCGAACGCGCGGCCGTACAGGTCTGCAGCGATCGTGGCGTCAGCCGCCAGGAGGCCGACCCGCTGCGGTGCATGCTGCAGCGCTTCCTGAACGACGGCATCGATGATGCTCAGGAACGGCACGCTGATGGCAGCTTCGATCTCGTCCTGCCAGGCATGAGCTGCGTTGCAGGCCATGACGATCACGTCAGCTCCCGCCCGTTCCAGCCCGGCAGCCGTGGCAGCCAGGTGCGGGCCGGGCGACTCACCGGTGCCGGCCAGGGCACGGTTCCTGTCCGGCACGTGCGGGTTGCTGTCGATGATCAGTCGCAGGTGATCCTGGTCCGAAGCCGCCTCGGTGAACTGCAGCAGCCGGGCATGGAAGTCCAGTGTCGCGGCAGGACCCAGGCCCCCGATGACGCCCACGGCCGGCTTCATGTCAGAAGAACAGCTCGCGGTCGTGGTACAGCACCGGGGAACCGCCTGTGTGCACGAACAGCACCCGCTGCCCCTCCTGGAAGTGTCCCTGCCTCACCAGGTCGATCAGGCCAGCAGCTGCCTTGCCTGTGTAGACCGTGTCCAGCAGCACCCCTTCGCGGCTGGCGAACAGCTTCACCGCTTCGACCATGGACTCGGTCGGCAGTGAGTAGCCGTCACCGACGTACTGGTCGAACACGGTGACGGCCGGTCCGCTGTCCTCACTGACTCCAAGCAGCTCAAGGGTGCGGTTCGCCAGGTCACGGATGTTCGCTTCCTGACGTTCCTTCGGCTGACGCACGCTGACGCCGCTGACCGGCACACCGGTGCGCATGCCCACCATCGCCGCGACCAGGCCTGCATGCGTTCCGCCTGAGCCGCTGGCGACGACGATATGGTCGAAGTTCACGCCGCTTTCGAACGCCTGCTGCATGATCTCCTGTCCGCAGCCAACGTAGCCGAGCGCGCCAAGCGGGTTCGAACCGCCACCCGGGATCACGTACGCCTTGCCGCCGTCGTCCGCGACCTCAGCAGCCTCGGCCTGCATGGCAGCCTGCAGGTCAGTGCCCGCCTTCACGACGGTGATCTTGTCGGCACCGAGCAGGCGGTACAGGAAGTTGTTGCCACTGGCTTCGTTGCGGTAGCTGTCAGGCACGCGTTCTTCCAGGACGAGGCGGCACTTCAGGCCTTCGCGGATGGCAGCCGCCAGGGTCAGGCGGCAGTGGTTGGATTGCACGGCTCCGACGGTGATCAGGGTGTCGGCTCCCTGCGCGAGCGCGTCGGCCACCAGGAACTCGAGCTTGCGGGTCTTGTTGCCACCGGCGGCCAGGCCGAGCAGGTCATCACGCTTGATGAACAGTTCCGGCCCGCCGAGCAGGCGGCTTAAGTGCGGCATCGGTTCGATCGGAGTAGCTGCTGCGGTGTAACTGCGACGGGGAAAACGCGCCAGGTTCATGCCGGCAGGTTAGCACCCGGTGTTCAGGTACGCTCCCGCGTATACTGCGCGGGCGCGGGCGTAGTCCTCGGTGTTAACGGCGTTGTTCAGCAGAAACGCTGCCTGTCTCGCCGGCGAGCAGACCTCGACAGGGAGTGTGACAGCCGGTCGGATCAGGATTCCATCCGCCGGCTCCTCAACCAGCACCTGACTTCCTTCTTCCAACCCGAACCGGCTTCTGAGTGCAGCAGGTATAACCAGTGCGCCGTTTAGCGTACGACTGGCAGGCCGCCGCAGACGCAGTGAGACAGAACCAGCCGCTCTTCCCTGGTGGAGTGGAAGATTTACTCGGAACTTTCTGATTCAGGGGCTTAAACTGCGGTACAGGGAGGTAACCTGACTTGAACAGCACCCATGCACCAGTCCGGGTCGGACTGATCGCTTCCACGGCACTTGCCCTGGCTGTCTCGACCGCCCTGCCCGTCATCGTTCACCTGTTGCCAGCGGGCGCGCAGGGTCCCATCGGCCCTCGCCTGTTGCCGATCTTCTTCGCGCCGCTCATCGCCGTGCTGCTCGGCAGGCCACTGGCCGGTCTGATCGTGGCACTGCTCGCTCCCGTCACCAACCACCTGCTGACCGGCGCTCCGGCACAGGCGATGCTGCCGACGCTGACTCTGCAGCTGCTGCTGTTCACCAGCGTGGTCGCGCTGCTCAGGCGTCCGGCCTGGCCGCTGCTGGTGCTGCTGACGCCGCTCGTTTACCTGGGAGCTGTTCAGCTCGCACCACACGTCATCGACTGGCTCAACAGCTGGGTGAACCTCCCGGTCATCCCGGCCCTTGCCCTGGATGACCTGCTCAACCTGACCTGGCCAGGGCTGCTGGTGATGACACTGATCAGCTGGGCACTGACTCAGTTCCGCCGCTGAGCGGTTCGGGTTTCCACGGCCACACCACGCACGAACTGACTTCGGGTACCAGCACATGGTCCGCTTTGCCCTTGAAAGCGAGGGTCGTGACCTCATGCCCCTGCAGCTGCTCCCGCGCGCGGGCGAAGGTGCTGCCGGTCACGCTCACGTCGTCGACAAGCAGGATCCGCGAAGCTGGCCCCTCAAGGCTGAACGCGTCCAACAGTTCCGGCTCTGGCCGCTGAGGACTGTTGTCCGCAGCGCGGAAGTTGATGCTCATGAGCCGCAGCGGCAGGCCCAGGTGGAACGCAACCAGACTGGCCGGCACGGTTCCACCGGTGGCGATTCCAACGACCAGGTCGAAGTCAGGCAGGTCAAGCGCCCGGATGCGCCGGCTCAGGTCCTGGAAATCAAGCTCGGGTTTCATGCTGCCTGAAGCATAGCAGCACGCCTCTGGACGAACTTGACCACCTCGACGACCGGGATCACCGCGAGCGAGAAGCCAGCGATGACGAGCCAGTCGGTACCGGAGAGCGGAACGGTCGACAGCACCCGCTGCAGGAACGGCACGTAGACGGCGGCCAGCTGCAGAACGATGCACAGGAAGGTTGCGCCCCACAGCCACGGGTTACGGAACAGCCGCCTGCTGAAAGCAGTGCCGGTGCGGGAGCGCGCGTTGAACGCGTGGAACACCTACGCCAGAGCCAGTGTCATGAACGAGACCGTCACGGCGTGCCGGACCCCGTCCGTCTGGCCGCCGTACTGCTGCAGGCCCCACCAGAACGCAGCCAGCGTCACCGCGGCCACGACTGCAGCCTGCCAGGCGATCAATCCGGCGAAACGGCGGTTCAGCAGCAGCTCGGTCGGATCGCGCGGTGGGCGCTGCATGGCGTTGCCGGCCGACGGCTCCAGCGCCAGTGACAGTGCCGGAAACACGTCAGTGATTATGTTCAGCCACAGTATTTGCAGCGGCACGAGCGGCAGCGGCCAGCCCAGCATGATGGCCGCGAACATCACCAGTATCTCGGCCAGGTTGCAGGCGAACAGGTACTGCACGAACCGCAGGATGTTGTCGTAGATTATGCGGCCCTGCTCGACGGCCCGGACGATCGTGGCGAAGTTGTCGTCGCGGATGATCATGTCCGCCGTCTCCTTTGCAACCGCCGTGCCCTTGATGCCCATGGCCACACCGATGTCAGCCTGGCGCAGCGCCGGTGCGTCGTTGACGCCGTCGCCCGTCATGGCGACCACTTGCCCCTGGGCCTGCAGTGACTCGACGATGCGGAGCTTGTGCTCCGGCGAGACGCGGGCCAACACGCTCGTACCGCGGGTGATGTCACGCCAGCCGGACTCATCGAGGCCTTCGAGTTCATCGGCGTGCACGACCCGTTGCGGCTGGCCGCTGCTGTCGGTATCGATACCAAGCTGACCGGCGATCGCGGTCGCCGTCAGCACCTGATCGCCCGTGATCATGACGGTGGCGATGCCGGCAGCGCGGCTCTCCGTCACCGCCTGCTTCGCCTCCTCACGCAGCGGATCGATCATGCCGACCAGGCCGACGTAAACCAGCTCACGATCGAGGTCTTCCTGCTGATAATCCTCTGGCAGCTCCCGGTAAGCGAGAGCGATGACGCGCAGAGCCCGCGCGGCCAGTTCCAGGTTCAGGCGACTGATCTCCTGCCCGTTCATGAGCGGTACCGGCCCTTCAGCCGTGAGCCGCCACGAGCTCGCTGAACTGATCGCTGCCGGGGACCCCTTCACGAACGCCAGCAGACGCCCGTCCGCATGACGGTGCTGCCCAGGAAAGCCATGTTGACGCGGTCGGCCAGCTGGGTCTTCTCATGCAGCGCCCCGGCTGACTTCTCGACCGGCTGAGATTCACCCGTCAGGGACGCTTCCTGCACCTGCAGACGGACGGTCTCGATCAGCCGGCCGTCCGCTGGCACCCGGTCACCGGCGGCGAGCTCGATGAGGTCACCCCTGACAATGTTCCGGGCCGGGATCTCCTGCTCCTGACCGTCACGGATGACGATGAGGCTGGTGAACTGGGCCAGCAGTATGTTCAGCCAGGTCCGGCCCGGCTGCTGGGTGAGTTCGTTGGGGCCGTCCTGCTGCAGCCGGCGCCCGGCCTCGGCACTGCTCAGCCCCGGCTGGCGTCCGTGCCCAGCCTGGCAAGTGCCTCTTCCGGCTCGATGCGGGTCCAGTCGCTATATACGGATTGTGCGTCTGACATGACGTCGCTACACCTTTCGGCGGTATGCCGCCTACTTCAGCCTGGCGCGTCAGGGGCGGGTCTTTCTGCCCCCTGGGGGCAAACGAAAAGCGGGTGACAGCCAAGGCTGGCTGCCACCCGCCTGCCTCACAGCCCGTCTACTCTGCTGAAACGGTGAAGACGATGAAACCCTGGGTCACGTGCGTGTCGATGGACAGGACACGCCACATGGCGACGTAATGGCCGGCCGGCAGGTCTTCCTGCAGCAGGATGGCCAGCTCGGTGACAGTCGCGCCCTCTGACTCGATGCCGGTGTCAACGCGGGCGTCACCTTCGTCATCACGCAGGTCGAGCACCTCGCTGACGAGTGCTGCTGCCAGGCCGTTCAGGCGGGGGCCGGCGTCAGCCGCAGTCAGGTCGACTTCAGCGTCGAGCCGGTACACCTTGAACACAGAGAACAGCGTCTCAAGCGGTTCAGAGTAATGGAGCACGACGCGCTCAGGCGCGACTGTTACTGCTCCGGCCGCCGGCTCCGACGACACCAGGTCAGCGTGCGCGGCCGCCAGGCTCAGCAGCGGCAGCAGGAGGAATGCCAGAAGTCGCCTCACGGCAGGCTGATGTCCGCTGCGTCCAGCACGGTCGGGTGGCTGTGGGCAGGCTGGTCGAACAGTTCGTTGAACTCAACGGCGCCGATGAAGCCGCTCACCCGGAACTGGTAGTCACCGACCACGGTCGGGATGAAGTTGCCGGTGTAAGTACCTTCGCTGGCGCCGGCGCGGATGGTCAGCATCAGTTCACTGCCGTCGGGCGCGATCAGCACAGCGGTCAGGCTCTGCTCCAGGTTCGCAACAGGCTCGCCTTCGGCGTCTCGGATGATCAGGTCGATGCCGTTCAGCTGTCCGGTGTAGGCGGGGTTGACGGTCAGGCCGACGATGACGCGGTAGGCGCCGTCACCGACCTCTTTGGACTGGTGTGCCAGGGCGCTTCCGGCGAGGAGGAAGATGCTGAGCACGGTCAGGATTATGCGGTTATTAGTCACAGGTGTTTCTCCGGTTCTGTACTGGATTCGGGTTGAGGTTGCTGGTTTTCTGAATCAGTGCAGCAGAGCCGGTGGCGCCCGGGCACAGTCGCTGCAGTGGCGCGTGGCGACGTGCAGCCGGCCCTCGTTCAGTTGCAGAGCGCGGATCACCGCCGGCAGCGTCACCGTTACGACGACCAGCACGAAGCTGAGCGTGCCGCTTATGCCGACTTCCTTCAGCTGGTGCACGTGGTCAGGTGTGCCTGGCGGGTGGCTGTGCCCCGGGAACTCGTTCTGCCCGGCCCAATAAGCTGTCATCACCGTAGTGAGCAGCAGCATCATGCCCAGCCAGGTGGCGAGGCCCGCGCGCAGGGCAGCAGAAAGTCGGGTCACGGGGGACATTGTAACTGACGGAGTTGCCCTCCGGGAAAACCGCCCCAGCCGCCAACCGCGCGGCAGGTTTGTACCCGGCTCTGCCAGTCAGGGCTTTACAGGAGTACAACGACAGCCCTACAATCTTGTCTAGACAACTAGACAGGAGGTTCGAGGCAGTACGTGGAAGTCACGGACGCACGTCCCATTTACCGCACCATCGCGGATGACCTGAGGTTCAGGATCACCTCGGGTGAACTGCGCGTTGGTGACCGTATCCCCAGCGAGACGGAGCTGTGCGCCAGTTATGCCGTGTCACGCATGACGGTCAGGCAGGCACTCGGCAGCCTGCAGGCCAGCGGCTACCTGATCCGGCGCCGTGGCAAAGGCACTTTCGTTGCATCAGCGAAAGCTGAACGTTCCGCCTCGCGCCTGCTGGGCTTCGAGGAAGACACTGTCAGCCGCGGACTGACCCCGGGCACGGCTGTCCTGGAGACCGACTGGACCGAGCTGGATGAGGAAGCTCAGTTACTGCTGGGGCGCGAATCGGCTGAACGTGCGTTCACCGTCAGACGGCTGCGCACGGTCAACGGCGAACCGATCGGCCTGAACCGCATCGTCCTGCTGAAAGAGTGGGCCGAGCAACTCAAAGACGCTGACTTCAGCGGCTCGCTGTACCGGATAGTCGCGACCGGCCTTCACGACGAGGTCATCGTCGCAGACCAGCGCATCGAGGCCACTGCGGCAACGGCCGACCAGGCGCGATTGCTGGGAATCAGACCCGGAGCACCACTGCTGCGGATCACCCGCACCACCCACACAGCCTTGCACGGCGTGATCGGACTGACCCGCACGCACTACCGGGGAGATCGCTACTACCTTTCACTCACCGTCAGTCGCGGTGAACCCGGCGCTCACTGATGAGCCCCAGTCCAGAGGAGGAAACAGATGAACAAGAAACTTCTGCTGTTATCGGCCCTGACCCTCGCCTTCAGCTTCGGATCTGCCCAGGCGCAGGAGTGCCAGCGTGGTGAACTCGACGCCCGATTCTGCGACGCTGATGGCGACATGCTGGCCGATACTCCGGAATCCGGCCTGCTCAACCCCTCGACCCTCGTGTTCACCTACGCTCCCACCGAGGACCCAGCCGTCTACCAGGATGCCTTCGCGGAGTTCCTCGACTACCTGAGCGAGAAGACCGGCCGTGACGTCGTCTACTTCCCCGTCAACAGCTACGCAGCCCAGATCGAAGCGATGCGCGCCGGCCGCCTGCACGTCTCCGGCTTCGCCGCCGGGGCCGTGCAGGAAGCCGTGAACACCGCAGGCTTCATTCCGGTCGCGGTGATGTCCGACGAGAACGGCGTTTACGGTTACACGATGCAGGTCATCGTCAGGCCAGACTCTGACATCGAATCGCTGGAAGACCTTGAGGGCCGTCAGCTGGCCTTCGTCGGCCCCACCAGCAACAGCGGCTACAAGGCACCCTCCGCCCTGCTCTACAGCATGCTCGGCCTGAAACCCGATGAGGGCTACCAGACTGCCTTCTCTGGCGGGCACGACAACTCGATCCTGGGAGTTGTCAACGGCGACTATGAGGCCGCCGCCATCGCCTCCAGCGTCATGCAGCGCATGATCGACCGCGAAGTCCTCTCCGCCGATGACGTGCGCATCATCTACGACTCGCAGTCGTTCCCATCCACCGCCTACGGTTACGCCTACAACCTCGACCCTGAACTGGCCGAGCAGGTTCGTGACGCGTTCCTGACCTTCGACTGGGAAGGCACCGCCCTCATCGCCGAGTTCAACGACGTGTCGCAGTGGAGCGCCATCGACTACGCCCGCGACTGGCAGGTACTGCGCGACATCGCGGCCGCCAGTGCCGAACTGGAGGACTGACCGACATTCTGCAGATCACGGCCCTTACCAAGCAGTACGGCCGCGGGGAAGTGGCCGTGCGGAACGTAGACCTGACCGTGGGCGCCGGCGAGGTGCTGGCGCTCATCGGTCCGAGCGGTGCCGGCAAAAGCACACTGATCCGCTGCGTCAACCGGCTGGTGGAACCTACCTCAGGCAGCATCCGACTGAACGGGCAGGAACTGACTGCGCTAAGCGGTGTGCAGCTCCGGCACGCCCGGCGCCGCATCGGGATGATCTTCCAGGAGCACGCGCTAGTCGACCGACTGACGGTAATGGAGAACGTCCTGTCCGGCCAGCTTGGCTATGTCAGCTTCTGGCGCAGTCAGCTGCGGCGCTTCCCACAGGCCACGGTGACACGGGCGTTCGAACTTCTTGAACGCGTAGACCTGCTCGATCACGTCGACAAGCGTGCCGACCAGCTCTCCGGTGGTCAGCGTCAGCGGGTCGGCATTGCGCGGGCGCTCCTGCAGAACCCTGAGTTCCTGCTGGTCGACGAGCCCACGGCCAGCCTCGACCCGAAGACGTCGCGGCAGATCATGCGGCTGCTGCTCGAACTGGCGGCCGAGCATGGGCTGTCTGCCATCATCAACATCCACGACGTTCCGCTCGCCCAGATGTTCCTGAACCGCATGGTGGGCCTGCGGCGCGGCGAGGTCGTTTTCGACGGACCCACCAGCCAGCTCACTCCCGAGGTGCTCACCACGATCTACGGCGAGGAGGACTGGGCCCCTGCAGCCGAGACCGAAGAAGCCGACCCGGTCGCCGCATGACCGACACTCAGTCGTTCACCACCCGCCGCTGGCGGCCACCACCGCTGATCCGCAACCCCTGGTTGCGCTGGGGCGTGACACTGGCCTGTTTGGGTTACCTGTTCCTGGCGTTCAGCACTCTGGACGTCAACTGGGACCGCGTACAGCAGGGAGTGATCCGCGCTCAGACGCTGTTCCGCGGCTTTCTGACCCCGGATTTCGCGTCTCGAAGCGGCGCCATCACCACCGGGATGCTGGAAAGCCTGACCATGACGGTCGTGGCGACTGTCATGGGAGTGGTGCTGTCGGTACCCTTCGCATTCGGCGCTGCCCGGAACATAGCGCCACTGCCCGTCTACCTGGCCTGCCGTGCCGTCATCGTCGTATCCCGCAGTTTCCAGGAAATAGTCATCGCCATCTTCTTCGTGGTGATGATCGGTTTCGGCCCGCTGGCCGGCACGCTCACGCTTGCCTTCGCCACCATCGGCTTCCTCGGCAAGCTGCTGGCGGAAGCGATCGAAGACATCGACCCGCGCCAGCTCGAAGCCATCCGCGCCACCGGCGGCAACTGGTTTCAGCAGATGGGTTACGGAGTGGTTCCTCAGGTACAGGCACGTTTCGTCGGCCTGTCTTTCTACCGGCTGGACATCAACTTCCGCGAGTCCAGCGTGCTCGGCCTCGTCGGAGCCGGGGGGATCGGAGCCACACTCAACACCTCGATCTCCCGCTATGAGTACAGCACCACAGCAGCGATCATCCTGCTTATCGTCGTGCTCGTCTTCGGCCTTGAGCTTCTGTCTGGCGTCATCCGGAACAGGTTGCGCTGATGCCAGTCTTCACCCGTGACGACGGCAGACACTGGACACTCCTGACCAGGCGTCAGTCATTCGTCCGTTACCTGGTCTGGCTCCTCGGTGCCGTTCTGGTCGTCATCTGCTTCCGGTTCATCTC
>CAYPKV010000059.1:10543-13624 GCA_964411415.1 uncultured bacterium | reverse complement strand
GAGGCGATCATCCAGGCGGGCTACGGGCACCTGCCGGTCTGCATCGCCAAGACCCACCTGTCGTTCAGCGCCGACCCCAGGGCAGGCGGTCTGGCCAGCAACTTCGAACTGCGCATCCAGGAGATCCGGCTCTCAGCAGGCGCCGGCTTCGTCGTCGCCCTGGCCGGCAACATCGTGACGATGCCGGCCCTGCCCCGCCGACCAGCCGCCCTCTCTGTCAGGGTCAGCAGTGACGGCGTGATCAGCGGGCTGATGCAGGGGGAATGAACACCCCTGCATCAGCCGGTGGCGTGTCTCAGCGGCCGCGCCGGTCGATCAGGAACAGTCCGAGCAGCATGAACACGACTGCGAACCCGAGCAGGACCGCGTAGAGCGGAAGCAGCTGCGCCCAGGAATAGTCGTAGTAGATGATGCCCTTGAGCGCATCGAGAGCGTGCCGTATCGGTGTCAGCAGCGACAGGTTCAGCAGCAGCCGGTTACTGACGATCTCGAGTGGCCAGTAGGCGCCGCCGAGCATCGCGGAGCTCACGGCGAATATCGGGATGACGATGTTCATCTGCTGGGCGTTGCCGACCAGGCCTGCCAGGAACAGGCCCACCGCCACGATTGCCAGAGTGTAAAGCGCGATGGTGATCAGCACACCCGGCCAGTTCTGCCCCAGGTCTACCCGGAACACCAGGTTGAACAGCAGGAACACCAGCACGATCTGGAACAGTCCGGTCAGGAAACTGAAGGACAGATGCCCGGCGTACATCGCCGAACGGGGCGTCGCGGAATGGATGACCCGGTCCCAGATGCCCAGGCGGCGGTCTTCCAGCAGGTTGTTGACCATGAACAGGATGGTGAAACTGGCGAAGAACAGGCCCATGCCGATGAGCGAGTGGATCTGGGCGTCATACGCGAACGCAGCCTCCGATTCGGTGTCTGTACCGCTTATGACCAGCGCCGGTGTCGCCAGGCGCTCCTCGACCTCGGGACGGAACGCCTCCGGGTCTTCTGAAGCCAGTATCGCGAGCTCCTTGCGGTAGACACCACCCGCGTGCAGCTCGAGCAGACCTGCGTTCGCTTCGCCGCTTGCCGCCAGCACCAGGAAATCCGCAGCCCCCAGTCGCAGAGCCAGCCCGGAATCACTGGCAGCGAGCCGTTCCAGCACGCTGTCCTCAGCATCGACCCGGAAGGTGAACGAGTCACTGTCTTCCAGCAGTTCCAGCCAGCGCTGCACCTGAACATCGGACAGGCTGGCGTCCGGGATGACGCTCACGGTCACACGGTCGAACGTCTGCCCACCGATGAACAGCACGAGCAGGACCGACAGGCCGGTCATGATGATCACCGCGAGCGGGTTATGTTTCAGCTGCAGCCACTGCGCCCTGAATATCGGCAGCATGTCAGGCCCTCCTCATGCGCGGGAACAGTACCAGAGCGAGACTGAGGGCGATCAGTGCGATGATCACCAAACGGATGAGCGGGGCTGTCACCTCGCTGAGCGCGGCCCCCTGGGCCGCAGCGAGCCAGCCGGACAGGGCTGAACCGTTGGGTGTCCAGTCACCGATGCGGCTGAACAGCGACTGGCCGTCACCGAGCGGGACGAAACTGCCACCGACAGTGGCGAACACGAACACGATCACCGAGTTGAAGGCGTCAGCCAGTCCCCGGTTGGTGTAACGGAACACCAGACTCGTCACCAGTGCAGCCAGGCTGCCCACAGCAGCGGCGGCTGCGGCAGCGATGCCGGCCGCCTGCAGCCAGAAACTGACCGGCTGGTCACGGAAAACACCGAACAGCAGGCTGGTCACCACTATGAGCAGCCCGGCCTGCAGGAACGCTACGATGCCGGCAGCTGCGGCCTTGCCGGTGAGGAACGCCAGCGGACTGGCACCGGAGATCACGATCCGGTCGTAGTTGTTGCTGCTCAGTTCCAGGTAGGCGCGGCCGGCAGTGTTGCCGACCAGGTACAGCATGAACATGGCAGCCATGCCGAAGGCGTAGTAGGCGAAAGCGGACACCTCACGTCCGGTCGTTGCGATGACTTCCACACCACCGACCCGGGCTACTCCTACCTCCTGGTCACTGCTGAAACCACCCAGCGCCTCAGCCCGCACCTGCTGCAGTGCAGTCTGCAGGTTGAACTCCCCGGCGAAACCGGTGAGGATGTCACGCACTATCGAGGCACGCAGGGGCGCGTCATCACTCAGCTGAACCTGCAACTCGGCGCTGGCACCCTCACCGAGCAGCATGCGCCCGTACATCAGAGCGCTGAAGCCCGAGGGGATCACGATCGCAGCCTGAACCTCACCCTGTTGCATGGCCGCGTCGGCCTCAGCGCGTGTCATCTCGCTCACCGTCAGCAGTTCCCCGAGGTCTTCGCTCGTTATGAAGGAGTGGATGATGTCAACCGGATCGAACGTCTGGACCGCCAGCATAAGTCCGGCCTGCTGACCTGCCGGCAGGTCGCTGTCTGCGAGTTCTGCCAGGAACGTCGCGCGGCCGCTGGTGACGGTGTCCTCGTTGACCAGCGCGGCCGTAATGTGGACTGGTGGGCCGCTGCTGTTGCCACCCAGCAGGCCTCCCAGGGCGAAACCCAGGATGGCGATCAGCACGAGCGGCATGAGAAGCAGCAGGGCCAGCTCACCGGGGTTGCGCAGCAGGAGCCGCAGGTCTTTCCTGAGGAACGGCATCATCTCAGTCGCGCAGCGTCCGGCCGGTGAGGTGCAGGAACACGTCCTCCAGGCTCGGCCGCTCCAGGCTCAGGCCGGTAACCGCAGTTCCGGCGGCTTCCGCTTCCCGCATGACCTGGGCGAGCAGGTCCTTGTCTGACGCGGCGATGATCTTGAGGCTGCCATCCCGGTCACGTGTTACCGACTGAACGGGCTCCAGTGCCTGCAGTGCGACCTCGAGCTCAGCTGTCGGGCCATCAACGCTGAGAACCACGGTCGTCTCAGCTGACAGGAGGTCCTTGATCTCGTTCTTCGTGCCACTGGCGATGACGCGGCCGTGGTCCATGACGTAGATGCGGTCGCACAGCTGTTCGACTTCTTCCATGTAATGGCTGGTGTACAGCACGGTGAGGCCGTGTTCGCG
>CAYPKV010000059.1:0-10533 GCA_964411415.1 uncultured bacterium | reverse complement strand
GTAGTGACTCGTGTAGAGCACCGTCATGCCCCGCGAGCGGTTCAGTTCACGGACTGACTCCAGGATGTGGTTACGCGACTGCGGGTCCACACCGACAGTCGGCTCGTCCATGATGACGATCTTCGGGTCATGCAGCAGTGCGGCCGCGATGTTGATACGCCGCTTCATGCCGCCCGAGTACTTCTTCACCTGCTCGTTGCGCCGGTCGCTCAGACCGACCAGCCCGAGTGCCCCGTCGACGGCGTCGTGCAGTGCCCGGCCACGGAGTCCGTACAGCGCGCCGAAGAACGCCAGGTTCTCAGCGGCAGTCAGCTCCGGGTAAAGCGCGATCTCCTGCGGCACGACACCCAGTATCTGGCGCAGCGGACCGGGTGCGTCGACGACGCTCCGGCCATTAAGGGTTACGTCACCGGCAGTGGGTCGCAGCAGCGTCGACAGCATCGCGATGGTGGTTGACTTGCCCGCCCCGTTCGGTCCGACCAGGCCGACTGACTCACCTTCGGTGAGCTCCAGGCTGACGTCCTCGACGGCCACGTGTTTCTGATACGTGCGCCGGAGGTTGCTGGCCGCAAGCGTCAGCACGCTGCCCCCACCGGCAGTACCGCTCCGTCAGTCCCACTGATCAGCTCGTTATCCATGCCTATGCCTCCAGTTCCACATGTTCGCTGCTGCGAACGGACCTGTCACCATACGAAAGTAGTGGCAGGGCTCTGTCAGGCCACGCTGGTGTCCGCGGCTGTCCTGCCGGGGACTATACTCGGAAGTCATGGATGAACTTCGTGCTGATGATCCTCAGGCCCTGGTCAGTCACAACCTCGGCCTGGTGCGGGAACGGATAAACCACGCTGCTGTGGCAGCCGGTCGTGAACCTGACACCGTTCGGCTGCTTCCGGTGAGCAAGACCTTCGGGGAGGACAGCATACGGGCCGCTTACGCCAGCGGTGTCCGTCTTCTGGGGGAGAACAAGGTACAGGAAGCAGTCCGCAAGCATGACAGCCTGAAAGATGAGCTGCCCGGCCTGGGCTGGGCCGTGATCGGACACCTGCAGACGAACAAGGCGAAGATGGTCGCACGGATGGCAACAGAGTTCCACGCCCTGGACAGCACCCGGGTTGCTGAGGCGCTGCAGCGGCGCCTCGAACTTGAGGACCGGACACTCGACGTGTTCGTGCAGGTGAACACGTCCGGTGAAGAGAGCAAGTTCGGACTCGATCCGGCCGACACGGTCGGGTTCACACGCAGCCTCGCTCCGTACGACCGGCTCGTGCCACGTGGCCTCATGACCCTGGCACTGTTCGCCGCGGACATGGACCGGGTCAGACCGTGCTTCGTGCTTCTGCGGGAGCTGCGGGACCGGTGCCGGGAGTTCGATGAACGCTACAGGGAGCTGAGCATGGGCATGTCCGGAGACTTCGAGACCGCCATAAGTGAAGGCGCAACAACCGTCCGCGTCGGAACCGCGATATTCGGTGCACGACCTGCCGACCGGGACGAGGAGCATTACTGGCCCGGAGGGAAGAAGTGAGCCGGCCACTGGACATCGACGTCGTCACAGTCCAGTCGCAGGTCGTCTACGGCTGCGTCGGCAACGTGGCCGCCGTACCGGTTCTGCAGGGCGGGCTGCTGCAGGTAGCCCAGGTGCCGACGATCATCCTGAGCAGTACACCCGGCTACCCATCCGTGCACGGGGGACCGGTACCGCCCGACTGGTTCCGCGGCTGGCTCGACGACCTGATCGCCAACGGTGCCCTCTCGAAGCTCCGGGCGGTGCAGATCGGCTACCTGGGCGAGCCCGCCCAGGTCGGGGTACTCGCCGCGTGGCTGCGCCGGGTGCTTGATCTGAACCCGGCAGTACTCGTGAACATCGACCCGGTACTGGGCGACCAGGACACCGGCATCTACACGCACCCCGGCATGGTCGAAGGCTGGCGCGACCTGCTGTCGCTGGCTACGGGCCTGACCCCCAACGCCTTCGAACTGGGCGTACTTAGCGGAATGCCAGTGGACACCAGCGCTCAGGTGGCTGAAGCAGCACGCAGCCTCATCAGCGGCCGCACAAAGTGGGTGATCGCCACCAGCGCAGCACCCCAGGAATGGGAGCCGGGCAGCATGAACTCGGTCATCGTCACTGCTGACGGTGCCCGTACGTTCAGGCACGAACGCGTCGACTCGGCCGTGAAGGGGACCGGCGACATGTTCACGGCCGGCATCGTACGTGCACTCCTGAACGGCAGCTCACTCGAGGCGGCCGCGCAGGAGGCAGGCGAACGGGTAGTGCTGGCGCTGAACGACAGCATCGCTGCAGACAGTGAAGAGCTGGTGATGCGACGCCGCTTCTGAGGCTCAGGCATGTAAGAGTGCCGTCAGGGACGGGGGTGTAGCATCGCAAGACGAATGGTCAGGGACCAGCCTGATGAACTGACAGGCGCCCGCAGCCGCGCTGATCTGCAGCGGGGCATCGCGGTGATGCAGGAAGAGTACGGCGTTACCGGCCGCGACTACTGCGCCGTCATGCTGGACGTAGACCACCTCAAGACCATCAACGACGTCTACGGGCACGCAGCCGGCGACGCAGCCATCAGGACCGTAGCTCAGCGGGTCATGCACGCCCTGCGGGCTGGCGACGAGCTGTACCGCTACGGCGGTGATGAGTTCGTCGTGCTGCTGCCCGGCGCTACCCTCAGCGAGGGAGCCGCCGTCATGCGCAGGGTGCGGGACCATGTGATCGCCGATCCGGTTGACGCGGGTCAGTGGCTCAACATCACCATCAGCGTCGGTGTGGCCAGCAGCCGGGAAGCCGCACAGGGCGATGTGACGAGTGTGCTGCTGCTGGCTGACAGCCGGCTGTACCAGGCCAAACGTGCCGGCCGGAACTCGCTCGTCGCTGATGACAGGTCCGGGAGCGACAGGGGCGGTGGCCAGTTCGCCGAGACGAGGGTGTTCGCACGTGACGCCCAGCTGGCCAGGCTCGATGCCTTCCTCAACAGCACGCCCCAGACGGCCGAAGAACGGGTGCTGCAACTGAGCGGACCGGCTGGTGCCGGCATCAGCAGACTGCTCAGTGAAGCCGGCATCAGGGCGGGCCTGGCTGGCCGGACCGTCAGGCATCTCGACGTGCAGCCGTCACACCGCAGCCTGCACCTGCGGGCACTGGAACTCGCCTACCGTGATGAGCTCTCCGCTGACGCTTCCGTCGACGCGATCCGCGCGCGCCTGCAGAACGACGCTGAGACCACCGGCCTGGTGGTGCTCATCGAAGGCGGCTCGTACCTGGACCCCGCCAGCCGCCAGCTGCTGACCGAACGGGTCAGCCGGCACGGCACCTGGCTGCTGGAGGCAGTATCCGGCGAACAGCGCGCGACGTTCCCGGCCGGCACCGAAGTCAGCCTGCAGCCACTGGACCTGAAGGACACGACCACCTGGATCAGCGCAGCAACGGCAGGCCCGGTCGAACCGGGCACTGCCAGCGCCCTGCACGCCGCGACGGACGGGCTGCCCGGCCTGCTCGCACCGCTCGTCACGGACCTGCTCGACCGGAACGAGCTGAAACGGACACCGACCGGTCTGGCCGCTGACCCTGCTCTGATCACTGAACGGGCCGCTGAACTCCGGCAGGCCGCCGCCGTAAGTGAACCGGATCTGCCCGCCTGGGACACGCCGCTCGTCGGCCGTAATCAGTTCCTGGAACTGCTCCGGCCGACAGCGCTGGCCAGTCGCCTGCTGTCACTGACCGGTCCGGGTGGCATCGGCAAGTCCAGACTGGCAGCCCAGCTGGCGCTGGAACTCAGCACCCAGCAGTCAGGTGGCACTCACTGGGTCGACCTGCGCTCAGTCAACGACACCTCGTGGATGCTGCGAGTACTCTCTGGCGCCCTGGGCATGGAGCCGACCGACTCGCTCGAAACGCTGGCCAGCCGCATCAGCGGCCGAGAACTGCTGCTCGTCCTGGACGAGGTCGACGGCGTCGCGGGCTCCGCAGGTGTGTTCCCGGAGATGCTCCGTCACCTGCCGAACCTGCGGCTCATCGTCACGACCCGCATGCCGCTGCGACTCGCGGAAGAGACCGCGGTCGAAGTACCTGAACTCGCAGCTCCGGCAGCCGAAGAGCTGTTCCAGCAGGGGATGACACGTCAGGGTGCCCAGCCAGCCGATCACACAGACGCCCTGACAGTGCTGCTGGAGCGCATCGGACTCACGCCACTGAGTATCGAACTGGCAGCCGCCTGGACGCGCGTGTTCACACCCGCCGAGCTGGCAGCTGCCCTGGACCGGCAACCGGAGATGCTCGGCCTGGCACCGGGCCTGGAACCACGTACAGCACGCTTCATCGACGTCACCAGGCAGCTGATGAGCAGCCAGGAACAGGAGATGCTCGGCATCCTCGCCCTGCCCCCAGCCGGTTTCGATGCCGCGCAGGCGCTCGAGGCCGCCGGTGCCTCCCCGTTCTTCCTGCTGGCCCTGCTGGAACGGTCACTGCTGCGCCGTGAAGGCAACCGCTATACCGTGCATGCCGCCATCGCGGAACGCTACCGTGCCGGCCTGTCCGACCCTGCTGCAGCCCGCCGCCGGGTCACCCGCGTCTGGGTGAACCTGGCCCGCACCATCGACGAGATGTCCACCGCCGAGCGTAACGTCCACGGTTACCGCACCATCGACGCCGAAGAATCGAACCTGCGCTTCGCCTGGAACGAACTGCTGAGCGATCCGGATCCTGAACTGCTGTGGCCGCTCGTGCGGGTGATGCGCGGTTACTTCGACCTGCGCAGCCGACGCCGCGACGGCCTGGACATATTCACCCGCACCGACGCAGCAATCAGCCACCTGCCTGACCTGGAACTGCGCGGCTGGGTCCGCGAGTGCGTCGCACTGTTCCTCATACTGAGCGACCGCGCAGAAGAAGCCAAATCCGTCATCAGCGAAGCACTCAGCCTGCTCGAACAGCACGGTCCGCCCGGCGAGACTGCCGCGATGGCCTGGAACACCAAAGGCTACGCCCACATCGTCACGCATGAGGAGGACCTGGCTCTGGAAGCCCTGTACCGCTCAGCCGAACTGCGGGCTGCCCTCGGTGACAAGCGGGGCGAGGCGCAGGCGCTGGGCAACGCCGCCATGACGCTCGCCTGGGCCGGCCGGCCCGACGAAGCGTTCACAGAGCTGAAGCGGTCCGTCGACCGGCACCGTGAGATCGGGAACCCTTCCGGTCTCGCCCTGTCACTCGGTCACCTCGCGACTCTGATGCGTGAACACGGCCAGGGCACGCTCGAGGAACGCATTACGGTCGCTGAAGAAGCGATCCGGACCGCCGAGGAGATCGGTTACACAGGTGCTGTCATCCTCGCCGGCCAGGAACTGGCTGAAGCACACATCGAACTCGGTGAACCGCTGGCCGCTGCCGCAGCGTTCCGGCTCGCCGCCCGCTGGGCGCGGGCCAACGAGAACCCGGAACTCGAGGGCCGTCTGCTGGCACGGGCCGCAGAGCTGACGGCAGTTGACTGACCGTCAGCGCCGGGCTTCAGCCGTGCCCGATCTGCAGCAGGAACTCAGCCACACAGACGGGCCGTTCACTGCCTTCGGCTTCCATGCTGGTGTGCAGCGTCGCTCGCACACCACCGGTCACGTCGATCACTTCACCGACCTGCAGGTTAAGGCGCACGCGGGTGCCTGCCCGCAGGGGCGCGGGAAGCGGACCCGGTTCAACCCGTAGTTGATGATGAGCGGTGCCTCGGTCAGCTCCAGCACCTCCAGGCACAGCCGGGGGCCAGGCTGGCCGTGAACATGCCGTGTGCCACCGTCGCGCCGAACGGTGACTCCCTGGCGGCCCGCTCCGGATCGGTGTGGATCCACTGGTGGTCAAGCGTCGCGTCAGCGAACAGGTTGATGGCCGCCTGGTCGACAAGTACCCAGCGGCTCGGGGCGACTGTCTGTCCGCTCAGGGCCTTCACGCGGCTGGCGTGACTCATATCGCCAGGTACGCGGCGCGGACCGCGGGATCACCAAGCAGTTCACTGCCGGTACCTTCCCGGCTTATACGGCCGTTCTCGAGCACGAAGGCCCGGTCTGCCAGCTTCAGTGACTGTCTTACGTTCTGTTCCACGAGTATCACCGTCGTTCCTTCCTCGTTGATCGACCTCAAAGCCCCGAACACGACTGTGGTCAGTGCCGGGGACAGGCCCAGGCTCGGTTCGTCCACCAGCAGTACACGTGGCCTGCTCATCAGGGCGCGGGCGATGGCGAGCATCTGCAGCTCACCGCCGGACAGGGTGCCGGCCAGCTGGCTGGAGCGTTCCGCCAGCCGCGGGAACAGCTCCAGCACCATCTTCCGCGTCGACTGGGCCTGACGCCTGGCTTCCGGCAGGTAATCAGCGCCACTCTGGATGTTCTCCGCCACGGTCATCTCCGGGAACGGTTGCACTACCTGGAAAGCCCTGCCGATCCCGAGATGACAGCGCTCCTGCGGCGCGAGGCCCGTGATGTCACGGCCGTTCAGCATGATGCGGCCGGCTGACGGTCTGAGCAGGCCGCTGATCATGTTCAGCAAGGTCGTCTTACCGGCGCCGTTCGGGCCGATTATCGCCAGGATCTCGCCTTTGACCAGCTCGAAATCCAGATCTGAGACGGCTGCCAGGCCGCCGAAGCGTTTGCCGATACCTTCTGCGCGCACTGATTCAGGTGTCAGAAGCATAGCGGCCTGTCAGGGGGAAGTCAACAGACGCCACATGCCAGTCGGTGCTGAGTCCGTGCACTATGCTTACAGCCACATGCGCAGGTGCAGCCTGCGCACGGGAGGTGGACAGCATGGAGGCGCAGGAGCAGATCAATCAGCTTCTCAGTGAACCAGGAGCAGGGCAGAACGGCAGCCAGCTGTACGCACACTGGATCGGAACACCACTCGGTGCGATGCTGGCAGTCGCTGACGACAGCGGGCTCCTGATCCTCGAGTTCGCTGACAACGGCGGCCTGGAACCGCGTCTGCGGCGCCTGCAGCGTCAGGGCACAGTGTCCTTCGCACGCAACAGCGTCCTCGATTCGATCGAAGCCGAACTGGCTGATTACTTCGCCGGCCGGCTCAGCCGGTTCCTTACACCGTTGCGCACGGACGGCACTGAATTCCAGAAGAGCGTCTGGGCTGAACTTCAGCGCATCCCATCCGGCGAGACGATCTCTTACCGGGAGCTCGCCGCCCGTGTCGGCCGTCCCACAGCCTTCCGGGCGGTCGCCCAGGCTAACGGTGCCAACCGCCTCCCGATCATCATCCCCTGCCACCGCGTGATCAGCGCAGACGGCAGCATCGGCGGTTACGGCGGTGGCCTGGAGCGTAAACGGTACCTGCTGAGCCTCGAGGCCGGTCACCGGGCGCTGGTAAGATGAGCGGGCGATGGTAAGCGAACAGACGACCCCGGAGTCGGTCGGGGCGATACGGGCTGCGCTGGCGGATCTGCTCCGCCGCAACGACTACGTCGTCGACAGGAACACCGACGGCATCACGACGGAACAGAGTCTCGTCCGGTTCACAGGTGGCAGCAGCAACCTGAGCTGGCTGCTGGGCCACATGACCGCTTCCCGCGACGCCTGCACCAGGCTCCTCGGCGCTCAGCCGCTCTGGCCGCTGGAACACGCACGGCGTTACGGCCGTGGCTCAGAGGTGCCGGAAGACCAGGCCGCCGAGCCGATCGGCACGCTGCGGCAGGCGTTTCACGAGTCCGGTCAGCTGTTCCGGCAGGCGCTCGAAGCGGCGAGCGAGGAGCAGCTGTCGCGGCCGAACCCCCGCAACGCAGAGGAACGCATCATCGACGCCCTGTTCTTCCTCGTCTGGCACGACACGTACCATGCGGGTCAGACGGCCCTGTACCGGCGGCAGGCGGGCCTGGGCGGCGTGTTCTGAACTTGTTTTACGCGTTCCGCAGGTCCGTGAGCACCTCAGCAGCTTCCAGGTTGCGCCTGGCGGGCGGCAGGCTCGCCGGAACTCCGTAGAAGAAAATCCCGACCGGCTCACAGTCGGCCGGCTGGCCGGACAGTCCCAGCAGCTGCCAGAAGCCGGGTAAGTTCCAGCAGGCAGCGGTACTCCACTTGCTGGCGATGCCGCTGGCGAACAGGTGCAGCTGGAAGTTCTGGGCGGCTGCTGCACAGGCGGCATAGTTCTCCTGGCGCAGTACGGCGTCATGCTCCGCCGCGTGCTGGCACAGCATGATCATGACGCCCGGACTGCTGCTCCATTCTTCGTATTTGGAACTGAGGGCGGGCTCAGTGGCGCCCGCCTGCAGCATGCGTTCCCGGTTCACGTCCGCGAGGGCATGGATCGCAGGAGTGTCAAGCAGCCAGAAACGCCACGGTTCCGTGCGCTTGTGGTTCGGAGCCCAGCGGGCAGACTCCACGGCTTCGGTCACGACGCGGTGATCAGGCTGCACGGAGGTGTCGAAACGCAACGGGCCGGTGGTCCTGCGCTCACGCAGGGCGCGGATCACGGCGGCAGTGTCAGTGGCAGTGAACGGTTCTGTCATCACTGACGAGCATACCGGGGCGGGGTGAAACAGTCACCCCGCCCCGGTATGCCCAGGAGTCAGGCAGCAGCCGCCTGTCGGGCTGCCTTCAGCTGCGCGTGTTCGGCCTTGATCGCCGCGACGCGCTCCGGGTCGCTCAGCAGATCGATGGCCGATGCAGCCATGATCTTGGCTGCCGTGATGAGCGCCTCGTATGCCATCGGCTGTCCACACGCCTCGGCGAACTCCGCAGTGGGTGGCACCGAACCGCGGGTGTCCACCGGCAGGGAGAAGGTCACGTGCGGGATCAGCTGACTGACGTTGCCGCTGTCGGCAGAGGCGAACGACTGTGGATCGTTCTCAGGCGGCGTGACACCGATGGCAGGCATGTTGTCGATTACGACCTCACGGAGACCTTGAACGATGAGCCGGTTCGCGTAAACGGGTTCGTCCCGGATCTCGAGTTCACAGCCTGTCATGAGAGCGGCACCTCGGGCACAGTTGTGCACACGCTCCCGCAGCCGGAGCACGTCCTCGACGTACATTGCCCTGGTCATCATGTCAACGACCGTGTGATCGGGAGTGACGTTAGCCGCGGCACCACCGTGCTGTATGTAACCACTGATGCGGGAGTCAGGAGTGATGTGCTGGCGCAGGGCGTTGACGCCCGCGAAAGTCAGCATGGCCGCGTCACCGGCGTTGACACCTTCGTGCGGTGACTGGCCGGCGTGAGCCGGTTTGCCCCGGAACACGTACTGGAAGCGGCCGGAGGCGATGTTGGGGTTGCCGACGACAACGCGATTGTTACCGTGCCACATTATGGAGATGTCGACGTCGTCGAACTCACCGCGCTCGATGAGTATGATCTTGCCGCCGCCGCCTTCCTCGAACGGACAGCCCATGACGTGGATGTTGCCGGGCAGGTCGTCGCCAAGCACCCGGCTTACCGCGATGCCGGCAGTAGCCGCGATCGTCCCGATAAGGTTGTGGCTGCAGGCATGGCCGATCTCCGGCAGCGCGTCGTACTCGGCGAGGAAGGCTACCACTGTGGCGTCGTTGTTGCGGCCGGCTACGGAACCACGGAAAGCAACGTCCAGGTCACCGATACCCCGCTCGACTTTCATACCGTGCCGTTCCATGTAATCGGCGAGCTTCGCGGCGGAGCGGTGCGTCTCCCAGCCGAGTTCCGGGTTCGCGTGAAGATCGGCAGCGATGTCGATGGCTTCGGTTCTGAGCTTGTCGATCTCCGCCCAGGCGCGTTCTTTCAGTTCGTTGACGTTCATGTTGACTTCCTTTCTTTCAGGCCGCAGCCTGTACCCGTGCTGCGCGGCGCTGGGCGTCAGCGCGGCTCAGTACGCGGTACAACCACCAGGTGCTCGCCAGCAGGGCGGCACCGATGATGTAGAAGGACGCTGACAGTCCGAGGCTGTCAGCAACTACGCCAGCAAGCACCGGTGCACCTGCTGAGGCCAGCTGATTGATGGTGGCGCGAAGGCCCACTGCATAACCACGTTCACTGTCCGAGGTGTTGTCAGCGAGCAGCACCAGGCCGAGCGACTGATGCAGACCGGCCCCGACACCGTGTGCGAACACCAGCGCCATAAGCAGCCACTGGAGGCCTGTCAGCGGGACGACGCTGAGTCCGAGTATCGCGATGACGGCTGCGCTCATCATGGTGACGACCAGACCGCCTGTCCGCAGGACAACCCCGGTGAACGGCCGGATGGCCGCCTGCCCCAGTGAACCCGCTGCCAGGATGATGCCGATGGCGCTGGCGCTGAACGACTGGTCTTCCAGGTACAGGGGCAGGAAGTTGCCGCGCAGGCCGATCATGAACAGGCAGATGAACGAGAACAGGAACGCAGCCTGAATGCCGGGGCGGCGCAGCAATTCTGCAGCCTGGCCGCTGGAGCGCGGTTTCGGTTCGGTGGGCTGCCCTGCCGGGTGATTGCCGAGCAGCCATGCGGTCACTGCCATAAGCAGCGCCCCGACCGCATAGGCACCGAATGCCACGTTGTAACCGCCGAGGTCAAGGGCGAATCCGCCGACTACCGGA
>CAYPKV010000058.1:0-13805 GCA_964411415.1 uncultured bacterium | reverse complement strand
AGGCTGCCACGGATGACGGGCAGTTCGCCGAGTGCCACGAGGCCACGCTGGGCGGCCCCTTCGAGCAGTTCCGCGTCGCCTTCACCCCAGGCAGCCTCCGGCTGTCCGGCCACAGGCGGGAAGGCGGTCGTCAGCGTCGCCAGCCGGTCCCGGGAGCGCTCTACCGCAGCACGATCGAGGCGACCCTCGGCAAGCGCCCGCTCCACCCCGTCGGCTATGGCCAGGTGATGTCCGGCAGGTCCGATGTTCAGCGGCGCGTCCACACCGGCGAGCAGCGCCAGGACGTTGGCTTCAACAGGGTCGAAGTTGTCGGCGATGGCCTTCATGTCCATGGCGTCCGAGAACACCACGCCGTCGAATCCGAGTCCGTCACGCAGCAGCGTGCGGATGACAACCGGGGAAAGCGTGGCGGGCAAGTCCGGATCCAGTTGCGGGAACACGATGTGGGCGGTCATGACCGAGGCAACACCCGCCTGAACCGCGGCCCGGAACGGCAGCAGCTCCAGCCGGTTCAGCTCCGCAGTTGACCTGTCCAGCCGGGGCAGCGCCAGGTGCGAGTCGACTGCCACGTCGCCGTGTCCCGGGAAGTGTTTGGCAGAAGCTGCGACCCCTTCAGACTGCAACCCCTGGATGAAGGCGCTGACGTGCCGGGCGACGAGTTCGGGGTCAGCCCCGAAGGAACGGTCCGCGATGACCGGGTTGAGCGGGTTGACGTTCACGTCGGCCACAGGGGCGAAGTCGATGTTCACGCCGGTGGAGCGCAGTCCGCGGGCCGCAGCGGCCGCGACCGCCCGCGTCAGCACAGTGTCGTCAGCAGCACCGAGCGCCATGGCCGGAGGCGGGTATGGCACGTCCAGCAGGCGCAGTACGCCGCCACCCTCCTGGTCGATGCCGACCGCGAAGTCAGCCCCGGCCAGCTGACGGACCTCAGCGATGTAGTCCGCCAGCTGGAACCGGTCACGTATGTTGCGGCCGAACAGGCACAGTCCGCTGAAGCGGCGGCTGGCCAGGAGCTCGCGTTCGTCAGCGGTCAGCTCCGGGCCGGACAGGTCGATGAACAGCATGCCTGCAATCTATAACGAAGCGGGGGAGCGGCCCACGCTGTGAGCCGCTCCCCCGCCCGGTGAGGCCGGTCTGTCTAGAACTGACCGCCGCCGACCAGGTCGAGGCGGACGTACAGGCCACCTGAGGTGTCTGCGGTCAGGCCGCGGTAGCCACCGAAGGTGTAGCCGATGCCGAACCACACTTCCGGCACGATGCGCGCCTGGAGCTCGGCGCTCCAGCCGTAGCTGACCGAGCTGGTGCCCGGCTGCCACAGCGCGTGACCGCCGAGGCCTGCTCCGAGCAGCAGGTCGCTGTCGCCGAAGTTCGGATCGAAGTAACCGATCGCGAACAGCGAGGCCTGGTAGGCGTTGCCGGCCGGATCGTCGAGCAGCAGGCGGTACGCCAGGTTCGGCCGCAGCTGCAGGCGGTTGCTGAAGTTCAGGGTCGGGGCCAGCTCGCCTTCCAGCACCGAGCCACTGGCGCGGTTGAGCAGGCGGTGGTAGGTCAGCAGGTTGAGCGGACCGCGCTTGAGCGAGTAGGCGAGCGACAGGCGGCCTTCCACGGTCGGCAACACCTGGTAGTTCGCGTCGAAAGCCAGGTTCTGGTCGACGCTCAGCTGACCGCTGGCGCCGGCACGGAACACGACCTTGAAGCCGGAGGCGCTGTTGTGGGCGACCTCGCCACCGAGGGTGGCCACGAGGCTCTCGTTGCGGTAGCGCAGGGCCAGGCCGCCGCCTGTTTCGGTCTCGCCGCTGGCGAGGGCGCGGCTGAGGCCCGCGTGCAGGTCGAGCGAGAGGTTGTCTGTCAGGCGGAACGGGGCCCGGACGCCGAAGCGTGCCAGGTTGCCACGGCCGCTGGCAGTGGGCAGCTGGTAGCTCAGGTCGAGCTCGGCGTTGCCGACGCGCTGAACCAGGCCGATGGTGCCGTCGAGCGAGTTGCCCCACACGAGCTTGAAGGTGGCCCGGGCAGTGAGGTTGTCGTTCAGGCGGTAGTTGATCCCGGCGGTGCTGGTCGAGCGGGTGTCCGCCGCCAGGCCCTGCTCGTGATCGAGGGTCGCATGGAAGGCGCCTTGCTGGTACGACAGGCCGGCGAGGGCGCCGAAGCGGGCGCTCTCCCAGGCGTAGCTGACGCCGGCGCTCAGGCCGAGGACGGCTTCGTCCACGAAGAACTCATGGGTGTAGCTGAGCGAGGTGCGGTTGGCACGGGTGCCGGTCGAGTGGGCCAGCTGCAGGCGGCTGGTCTCGCTGAGGGCGTACGCGACGCTGAGGCGGCCAGTGTGGGTCACGTCGGCAGCGAAGGTCAGGCCCAGCTGGGCGTTGACGGTAAGCGCATCAAAGCTCCAGGCGACGCTGAAGCCGGCGCGGGTGCCGGCAGCCGAGATGGCTGCCCCGAGGGCGACTTCCAGGTCTTCGGATTCGTAGCGGACGCCCAGGCCACCGTCGACGCGGTCACGGGGTGCCGCAAGCGGTGCGTAATCGATGCGCAGGCGCACCTCGTTCATGTCCGGATCGAGCGGCCACAGCGGCTGCACCAGGGTGAAGGCGCCGAGGGCTTCGTCGAGCACGTAGTCGACGTCGCGCCGCAGGACGGATTCGTCGTCACCGACGACCAGGGTGACGGTCTCACTGCCACGCCTGACGGCCTCACCGAGGCTGTAGCGGCGGGTACCGTCGGGAACGATGGTCTGCTGGCGCATGCCGGTGCTGGTCAGGGCCGCGAAGCCCTGGGCGGTCCAGCCTTCAGCGAATTCAAAGCTGGCGTGCAGACCGGTTAGGGTCGGCAGGCCGCTGACACCCGGCACGGTGGCCGTGGCTTCGAGGTAGCCGGCGCTCAGGCCTTCGTCGGTGTAGAGGACGGCGAAGCCGTCGCTGGAGCGGAGGGTGGGACGGGCCTCATTGCCGGCGCCGGTAAGCGGGAAACGGTCGGTGGGATCGGGGTCTGTACTCAGACTCCGCTCCAGGTCAAGTCCACGCAAGTCGCCAGCCACATCGACCGCGGCCTGCAAGGTCCCGCTCTCCCCTACGGGAAGTTCCAGGTAGCCACGGACCACGCCATCCAGGGCGAAGCCGCCGGTGACGCGCGCGGTGACGCTGGCCATCGCCTGCCACAGGCCGCTGCGGGTGCCAAGCACCTGCAGGCTGTCCGTGGCTTCCAGCTCAAAGTAGACGGCTTCCAGTTCCAGGGCGAAGGGCGTACCGGCGGGTTCGAGCTCGATGCGGCCACGGCCGTTCTCGAGCTGCACCTGCCAGCCGCTTATCAGTTCAGTCGGGTCGTCAGTGGCGAAGCCGGTGTTGGCTCCGACGCTCACTTCACCGCTGCCGACGGCCACGCCGTCAGCGTCGGTCACGACGACATCGACCAGGAGGGTGTTGCGGCCGTCTGCGACCAGGCGGACCGGCTCGAAGTGCATGGCAGCGGGTTCACCAGCACCGTGAACGATGAGGCTGGCTCCGGCGCCACTGCTGCTGACGGAGATCAGGTTGCTGCCACGGTCCAGCGCGACGGGTACGACCAGGTGGCCGTCTTCGTTACGCTCGCCGCTCACTTCGACCTCAGCGCCGTTGACGCGCACAGTCACGGGATCGTCGGAGGCGATGACCAGCTCGGTGCCTTCGCTTGCGACGAAGCTGCTGCCGGCGGCGGGCTCGCGGACGAGGCCCTTCTGCACGGTGCCGGCCGCGTCGAAGTCGGCGGCGGACAGTTCACCGACGAGCAGGTGTTCACGCTCGCCGAGCACGACGGTCAGGCTGGGTTCAGCCAGCTCGCCGAGGGCGGCTTCGTGGCTGACGCCGTAGCTGATGGTGCCGGTCTCGCTGTAAGGCAGGCGCCAGATCAGCTCACGCTCCACCTGGCGGGGCTCGCTGAACGGTTCGCCGTCCAGGCGGCTGCTGCCGGGCAGGTAGTCGCCACCTTCGGGGATGGTGTGGCTGACGAGCAGTTCCTCACCGAGGGCGCTGCCGGTGGCGCACTCGCGGCCAGCCAGCTGCGCACCGAGCGGCAGGGGAACGAGCACGCTGCCGGCCACGGCTGCACTGCCGTAGTTGCGGACCACGACGGTCATGTTGGCAGCGTCGCCGCTGCGCTGCACGTCCTGCACGTACACGGACAGGCTTTCAGCCGGATCGGCCGACGGCAGCACCACTGCAGGCTGCCAGGCGGCGTCGTCGACGACGCGCAGGCCCAGGCCCAGGGTCAGGCTGCTGCCGGCTTCGAGCAGCGGCAGTTCGCAGTAAGCGACCTGCGAGGCCTGGAAGTCCACGTGCACGGTGGAGACGCGTGACATGGCGAAGTCAGGCAGGGTGGGTTCCGGCAGGGCGACCGGTTCGGGGTCGGGGTCGGGTTCGACCACAGGTTCGGGATCGGGCTCAGGTTCCGTGACCGGTTCGGGCTCCGGGGCGATGACGCGCACGAACTCGCGGTCGGTCAGGTCCCACGGATCCAGCCAGGCGAGCGCCTCGTACAGTCCGGTCTCGACGCCGGTGGCGGGGGTGGTCATGACGAGCGGTTCACCCTGGCTGATGACGCCAGCCAGGCGCAGCGGGCCATCGGTGTAGAGGCCCGGGGGCAGGATCAGTTCCAGTTCGCCGGGCAGGGCCTGGGCGAACTCGGTGGTCGCGGTCGTGGTGAAGACGAAGCCTTCGCCGACGTACCGCTCATGGATGTCGACGGTCAGGTCCAGCTGGACCACGGGCCGCACGACGAAGTGGGCGTGGGCGTGTTCGCCAGCCCGGATGGGCAGGCTGTAGCCGTCGGTAACGGTCGCGCCGGTCACCGGCACGGAGCGCACCACGTGCAGGGCAGGCTGTACTTCGAGCGTGAGCGGCTCACCGTCAGTGAGGGTGTACGCCTCGCCGTTGAGCATGAACTCAAGTGGCCAGGGGCCTTCGAAACCGGGGTACTCGAGGCTGGCCGTGACGGTCAGCAGGGTGGGCGGCGCGGGCAGGCGCTCTGCGACGAATATCGCGACGCCGCCTTCAGGTCCGAAGCGCACGCGCTCCGGAGTCTCGATGACGCCACCTTCGGTGCGGGTCTCGACGTAGACGTAGTCTTCGGGCAGGCCGGTCAGGACGGCGGTCCTGATGTCGCCTTCCTGTTCGATCGCGTAAGTGCCGGGGATCAGGTTGCCGGAGGTGTCGATGATGCGCACGAGCACCGGGGCGGTACGGGTGAAGCGCAGGCCTTCGGGAGTGCCGCGCAGCCTGGCGTCGGTGCGGATGCCGATGGTGTTGGAGTGCTGGTAAGCGCCTTCAGGCTGGTAGAAGCTGAAGTGGTACGTGCCGGCCTGGCCGAGGCGGACGCGGGACCACTCGAGGTCGCCGCTGATGGGCAGCTCGATGTTGCCCGAGGGGCCCTCCAGGCGGCCGCGCAGTTCGTCGTAGCCGTCACCGTCGTATATCCAGAAGTCAGCCGGTACGTCGCCTTCGGTCACGTGGACCGTCAGCACCCGCTGGAACTCCTGGCCGCGGATGTTGAACAGCAGGGTCTCGCCGGCGTCGAAGTAGACAGCGGCGACCGGGCTGGACTCGAGCGTGTAGACGAAGCTGTTCTTGCCCAGGCCCTGGAAGCTCGAGTGCAGCTGGTACTCGCCGGGGGCGAGCACGCCTTCGAAGATCACTTCAGTGGCATGCGGCGCGACGCCGTAGGTGCGTTCGAACATGACCTCGCCGTTGCGGCTCATGCGGAACAGTGACTGCAGGGCGCCCTCGCCACCGTCGTAACGCTCGTCGCCGAGCTCGAAGCCGTCGTAACGCTCATCGCCCAGTTCGAAGCGGCCGTCGAGCGACGCGCGGTAGTCATCCGGGTCGAAAGCCGGCGAGAACACTTCGAGTTTCACCTCGGTCTGTTCCAGCACCGAGATGGTGACGTTCAGCTCGTCGGTTTCCCAGCCGAGCAGGTCGCCCGGGACGGTTGATTCCAGCACCGACTGGGCGGTGGCGCTGCTGAAGAACAGCAGCAGCGCCAGCAGGATGGTTGAGAAGCGATTCATCGGTTGCTCCACTCAATCTCCGGGTCGGTGAGTTGTGTTCCGGCCGGAAGGTCGTAGGTCAGGATCACTGGCTCTTCGCCGGTCAGCTCCACGATGAACTCGCGGGCGTCAGCGCCGGGCACCGGATCGGTGATCAGCAGAGGCGGCCAGGCCTCTTCGCTGCTGACCTCGAACACCACGCGGGTGGTGTCGCCCAGCAGCAGCTGGTACTTGTGGACCTGGATCGGGCCGAAGGTGACGAAGGTCTCGCGGCGCAGGCTGGCCAGACCGGTGAGGTCGGCGAAGGGGAAGTCACTGACCGTGAGTCCCTGGACCTGCACACGGTGCTGACGCGGGTCGCGCAGCTGCTCCGGATGGTCACTCGGCTGGTAGGGGGTGGTCACCTGGTCGACCATCACGGTCCAGGTGCCGTTGTCGAGTTCGCGGAAGGCGTAGTTGCCCTGCTCGTCGGTCAGCGCCTGCCAGCCGTTGGCCAGCACCACACGGGCGTTCTCGAGCGGGACGTCGATGCCTTCATCAAAGTTGTCGTTGCGGTTCACGTCCAGGTAGACGCGGCCGATGAGCATGCCGCGGTCCAGGTCGAACACGCCCTGGTCGAGCAGTACCGACTGGGTCGCTTCCGCGCTGATGTCGGTGCCCGCGATGCTGGCGGTGTTCACCAGCGGGCTGACGGCGCCCGGCAGGACGCGCAGGTCGTAGGTGATGGAGACGCTCTCGCCTGCAGGCAGGACGATGGCGCGCCAGGTGAGCACACCAGGCTGATCCTGGCGGGGCTCGCTGCCTTCGGACGGGACCGTGGCGGCCGGGTCGAAGACGGTGGTGTCAGCGATGTACTCCGTAGCTGCCGGGGTCACGTCGGTGAGGGTCAGCGAGGTGGCGACATCGTTGGGGTTAGTGATCGTGACCGTGTAAGTGATGCGGTCACCGATGTTGTAGGGGCCGGGGTCGGCTTCCTTGTCGAGCAGCACAGCCAGGGTGCCGTCGAACAGCACCGGGGTGGGCGTGCTGTGGTTGCCGGGGCCGGAGCCGTCAGGGTCCGGGTCGTTGCCGTCGGTTGATGTATCCGAGGTCCGGTTGCCGTCCGGGGCGGTGCCGCTGACCAGGGCCGAGTTGTCCAGCCTGGTAACACCGGCATTGGGGACGACGCCCGACAGGCTGATGGTCACGACCGCATCTGCGCCGACGCCCAGGCTGTTGCCGGCTGCCAGCAGTTCGATGTCGCCGTCACCGTCGTAACCGGGGTTCACGGTCAGAGTGGCCGAGCCGGTGCTGACACGGTCCGCCGTCAGGTTGGTGTTCGCGTAGAACTGGTCGAGCGGGTCGGTCAGGGTCAGGTCGAACAGCGGTACGTCGCTGTAGTTGCGGACCGTGAGGGTGAAGGTGATGTCGTAACTGCCGTCGCCGTTGTTGACGGTGTGGGCGCTCTTGGCCAGGCCGATGAGCGGGCGTTCACCCAGCTTGACGGGGGTCGGTTCGTTGTTGTTGCCCGGGTCGCCGTCACCGTCAGGATCGGGGTCAGTTCCGTCGTTGGACGGGTCGGGCGGCGTGGGCCGGCCGGACGGATCGGTGCCGGTGGCGATCGCGGTGTTGAAGGTGTCGACGGGCTCGTTGATGCGCAGGCCGCTGATGGTCAGGGTCACGGTGCCGGAGCCGCCGATGGCGAGCGTGTCGGTGCCGCTGAGCAGGCGCAGGTCGTTGAGGCCGTCGAAGCCGGCGTTCGGGGTGAAGTCGGTCGAGGTGATGGTCATGTGACCGGCGCTTATGTCGGTCGGACCGTAGAACACGCTCAGGTCGTCACGGACCTGGACGTTGTTGAGGACCGTGTTGCCGTAGTTGCCTACGACGAACTCGAACACCAGGTCGAAGCTGCCGTCGTCGTGGGCGGTGACCTCAGCGCGCTTGGCGATGCCGATGCGCGGGCTGGGTTCCAGTACCACCGGAGTGGGCGTGTCTTCGTCGGGCGTGCCGTCGCCGTTCGGGTCGGGATCGTTGCCGTTGGTGCTGTCGTCGGTGACAGGAGTACCGTCCGGCGTGGTGCCTTCACCGATCGCCTGGTTGGTGAAGCGGGTGCGGGTAAGCGGATTGAGCGGGTCGAGAGTGATGGTCACGACTGCCTCGGCACCGAGCGCCAGGCTGTCCGTACCGGCCAGCAGCGCGGTGTCCGTCTGGCCGTCGAAGGCCGGGTTGACGGTCAGGTCACTGGAAGTGACGGTCACTGCCGCCGGGGTCAGGTCGGTGTGGGCGTAGAACTCAGCCAAGTCGTCATGCACCTGCACGCCTGCCAGGTGGGTGTTGCCCATGTTGCGCAGCAGGATGTCGAACGTGACGCTGTAGCTCAGGTCGGCGTTCTGGATCACCGCAGCGCTCTTGGCAACGCCCAGGAGCGGATCTGTGACGAGGTCGACCGGGGTCGGCACTTCCTCATCGGGGATGCCGTCACCGTTCGGGTCAGGTGTCGGTCCGTCGGTGGAGCGTTCGGGCGGGGTGGGCTTGCCGCTGGGGCTCTCGCCACCGCCGAGCGCCTGGTTGGTGAAGCTGCCGGGGCCGTTCACGCCTTCCAGCACCAGAGTCAGGTAACCGAGGTCACCGACTGCGAGGCTGGCTCCGGCGCCGAACAGTTCCGTGTCGGTCGTGCCGTTGAAGCCGGCGTTGACCGGGAAGTCGGTGCTGGTGACGGTTGCCGAGGTCATGCCTGCGGCCGCGAAGGCGCTCAGGTCGTCAGTCAGGCTGAGGTTGCGCAGCTCGACGTTGCCGTAGTTGGCGACGACCAGGTCGAAGGTGATGGTGAAGGTGCCGTCGGCGGCCTGCGCCACGCGCGCTGCCTTGGCTACACCCATCAGCGGGTTCTCGGTGAGCGGCGTGATGGTCGGAACGTCACTGCCCGGGACCGGCGTGTCGCCGTCGTTGGACGGGTCGTCGGTCGGGGTGCCGTCAGGACCACGGCCGTCGGCCAGGGCGCTGTTGGCCAGTTCGGTGACGCCGTCGTTGGCGGTGAAGCCGGTCAGGGTCACGGTGACCGTGCCGCTGGCGCCGACCGCGAGCGTGTCCGCTCCGGTGAGCATGTGCGGGTCGGTCTGGCCGTCGAAGGCGGGGTTGACCGTGAAGTCACCCGAGGCGACCGAGATCATGCCGGCGGTCAGGTCGGTGTTGGCCCAGTACTCGGCGAGGTCGTCACTTACCTGGATGCCGTGCAGCACCACGTTGCCGGTGTTGGCGACGTTGAAGGTGAAGCTGAGCGTCAGGGTCGTGCCGTCTTCGGCGATGGTGAGGGCGCCACGCTTGGCCAGGGCGATCTGGGTGATGCGCTCCAGCTCGATGGGCGTGGGGACTTCCTCGTTCGGGGTGCCGTCGCCATCGGGATCGGGTTCGAAGCCGTCGGTCGAGCGGTCACTGACCGGGGTGCCGGTCGGCGAATCACCGTGGGCGACCGCGCTGTTGGTGGTGCTGGTGCCACTGGTGGGCCGGACGTTGCGAAGGATCACGCTGACGGTGCGCTCGGCACCTACCGGCATGGTGTCGGTGCCAGCCAGGATCTCGGCGTCGCTGCGGCCGTCGAAGCCGGGGTTGTGGGTCAGTACGCTGCTGAGCACGCTGATCTTGGCAGGCGTCAGGTCGGTGATGGCGTAGATGCCGTCGAGCGGGTCGACGAGGCGCACGTTGTGGAGCGGCACGTCACCCATGTTGCGGAGGGTGAACAGCAGCGTGATGTCGAAGCTGCCGTCATCGTTGGCGATGACTGTGGCGTTCTTGGCCAGGCCTATAGAAGGGTTCTCGGTGAACGGCACCGGGGTCGGTTCGTTCTCGCCCGGCGTACCGTCGCCGTTCGGATCGGGGTCGTTGCCGTTGGTGCTGGTGTCAGTCACCGGCCGGTCACCCGGGCTGCGGCCTTCGACGTGCGCGAGGTTCGTGTAGGTACGTGCCTCAGGCGGCGTGACGATGACGCGCAGCTCGACGATGGCGGTCTCGCCCACTGCCAGGGTGTCGGTGCCCTGCAGCAGGTTGATGTTGCCGCTGCCGTCGTATGCGGTCGGGTTGGTCGGGTCGGGCGCGGGCGTGTTGGTGGCGAACGTCGGGCTGTAGATCGACTGCACGCGGTAGGTGCCGGCACCGAAGGTGTCGTCCAGGTTGTCGGTCAGCTGGACGTTGCGGATCTCGATATCACCGTAGTTGACTGTTGTGAACGTGAACAGTACGTCGTAACGGCCGTCACCCAGCGGTGTAACTTCGGCGGACTTGGCCAGGCCGATGACCGGATCTTCGGTGATGAGGATCGGGGTCGGGGTGTCGTCACCCGGGATCGGCGGGGTGCCAGGAGTGCTGGGATCGCCGGGGGTGGTGTCGTTGGAACGGTCAGTGACCGTACGTCCACCCGGGCTGGTGCCGGCACCATCAGCGTTGTTCTCGAACGGAACAACCGTTGAGGTGCCCGGCTGGAAGATCCGGTCACCCGGTTCAACGTCGAACACGAGCGTGACGGTGGCGCTTTCAGCCACTGCCAGCTGGCTGGCGCTGGCATCGAGCATGACGAGCGGGTCTGTCGCCGTGGTCGGGGTCAGCGTGACCGCGGTCAGCGGCGATGACGGTTCAACCGTCAGGCTGACCAGCTCGATCGGCGAACCGCGGAATGCCGTCACGAGGTCGTCTTCCAGCTGCACGTTGCTGAGCAGTACGTCGCCCTCGTTCACCAGGGTGAACTCGAACTCCACTCGGTACCAGCCGGTGCCGAGGTTGTCCAGGCTGACGAGGCTCTTGCCGACTGCCAGGAGCGGGGATTCGGTGAGTTCGATGACGGTGGGACCATCGTTGTTGGTCGGATCGCCATCATCTTCGAACGAAGGGTCATCGTTGTTCGGCTGACCGTTGTCGGGGTTGATTCCGGAGTTGGAGTCGTCCTCGACGGGCTGGCCACCGGGGCTGGTGCCCTGCACCCAGGCCTGGTTCTCCAGGATGAGTGAGCCGCCAGCCAGGGCGGCGCCCGGCCGCAGGGTGACCATCACACGGACGGTTTCGGTCACGAGTTCGGTCTCGGAGAAGCCGAGGGTCTGGCCGGCCTGCAGGATGTTCGCACCGGCTGAACCGTCATAGGCAGGGTCTGCGATGAGAGTGCCGTCGAGCGCAGTGACAGCGACCGGGGTCGCGGCTGCAAGCTGGTTCAGCAGGTCATCAGTCAGGACCAGGTCGCTGAGCGGAACGTCACCGTAGTTGACGATCGTGAAGGTGTAGCCGACCAGGTAGTCGCCGTCACCGACGTTGTAGGGGTTGGCCTGGATACCCGTGCTGCCGCCGAAGTCGAAGGTGGCGGGAGCGGACTTCGCGACACCGATGACCGGTGTTTCGAAGGTGAACGGGGTCGGGCTCGTGTTGTTTGTCGGGTCGCCGTCTCCGTCGTAGCTCGGGTCATGAGGGTTGGCGGGATCGGCGGGATCACCACCCACATCGGGGTCCGGACCGTCAACGGAGTCGTCCGTGACCGGCGGGTTGCCGGGCACCGGATCAGTACCGGCTGCGACTACGGTGTTGAAGTAGTCATGGCCCGCATCGTCTGGTGTTACGCGCAGGGTGACGACGACCGTCCCTTCATCTGCATCGCCGGACAGTGCAGCCTGGGCGGCGGTACCGAGCCGGCTGGACGGATCGAGCAGGTCGAAGTCGCCTGCCGGAGTGACCGGCAAGGCTGCAGTGTTGGCAACGAGACTGCTGGTCACGTCAGTGGTGATCGCGGTGATCGCCCAGACGTCAGCAGGCTGGAAGACGCTGGCGAAGTTCTCAACGAGGCTGACACCAGTCAGCGGCACGTTGCCGTAGTTGCGCACAACGAAGGTGAAGTCGATGTCGAACGTACCCGGGCTGCCCGCCACTGCTTCGAGGCGGGTGAACTCCTTGGCTACGCCGATCAGCGGTTCGTTACTGAACTCCAGTGGAGTTGGGACCGTTGGATCAGCAGGATCCGGAGCAGTATCCATCAAGCAATCGTCGTCTGACAGAACGTTCCGGAGCCAGCCGTCTTGCACTCCCGCAGGAACGATCGGGCTTTCGCCTTCGGCCTCAACCTGGATCTGATACAGGAGGGTGCTGCCCGGGACGACGCGGAGAGTCACTTCGAAGACAGCCTTATCGGTCCTGTCATCGGGGTCAGCAGCTGCCTGACCGGCGGTGTAGAGCGTGGTGGACGCAGCGAACAGGGCGATATCAGTTTCGCCATCGAAGTTGGGGTTCACCGTGATGATGGAATCCGGATCAACGGTCGTGGTCTGCAGTTCCCAACTGTCGGCCGAAGCGAAGATGTCAGCCAGGTCCAGTTCGGTCTGCACGTTGTTGAGCAGGATGTTGCCGTAGTTCTGTACGTGAACCGTGAAGGTGACGTCGTAGGCGCCCAGCAGCCCCGGAACCGGGACGATCCCGCCCTGCGGCAGGCACGTTCCCACAGCAAGGACCGGGTCAGCCTCGAAGCTGTGAATCTCGGAGTCATTGTCCACCGGATCCTGCCCCAGAGGACTTTCGCCGGTCGCTGTCACCGTGTTCGTGTAGTTCGCGAACGAGTTCTCCGGCTCGACCACCAGGCTGATCCGCACGACAGCGGACTCATTGGGAGCGAGCGAAGAATCGGCAGCAAGCAGTTCAGCATCTGCCAAACCGTTGTAACCGGGCCAGTTGACGCTGACGGTTGCGGTTGCCGGTCCACTGACGAGCTCCACATCGCTCACGGTGAACGTACCGGTGGCACCGTAAATGCCGTCCAGGCTGTCGGTCAGCGAGAGGTCGCTGAGGGTGACCTCGCCAGTGTTCGTTACGGTGATCGTGTAGCTGAGGTTGTAACTTCCGTCCTGGTTCGTCGTGACGTTCTCGACATCCTTGCTGACTTCGATGGAGGCGTCTTCGGTGAACTCGACCTCTGTTACAGAGGGCGGATCTACAGGGTCGCCGCCGTCTGCCGAATAACGGGGGTCAGCCGGGATGCCGCCGGGGGTCTCACCCGTGGCTACCGCCTGGTTATCGAACTTCGCAGGCAGTGTCGTCGGGTTGGGCAGGGTCACTTCAACCTGAAGTGTGATCTCCTCACTTGCCCCGACAGCCAGGTCGATGCCGGCGGGGACGAAGAGGTTCCAGTCACCTGAAACTCCGTAGTCCGGGTTAGCGGCACTGGTCACAACCGTCAGGGAGTTGATGGTCATGCTGGTCGGGGCGCCGAAGTGAGCTGCCAGGTCATCTGTAACCTGTACACCCGTCAGTGGTACGTCGCCGGTGTTGGCAACGATGAAGGTGAACTCGAGCGAGTACTTGCCACCGTCCAGTGCGACCGGGCCATCGGTCAGCGCCTTGGCCAGGCCCAGTTCGGGCTCGGCGAGGGTGACGGTGGCATCGTCATCGTCCCCGTAATCGTCGCGTTCCGTGCCCGGTTCGCGGGTGGAGCCGGTGGGGTTGTCTGCCGCCGGGGTGGGCGGAACGCTGGTGCCGGTCACTTCTACCGTGTTGTCGATGTCTGCGCCGAAGGCGTCGCTTGCCGGGTTGTAAGCGTCGACGCTTACCGTGTACGTAACGGTGATCGACTCGCCCGGTGCGAGCCCGTACTCGGATGCCAGGTCATCATCGACGTCGAAGCTGATGGCAGTGGCAGGAGCCGTCGGTGCGCTGATTGTCTGCTCCGTGATTCGAGGGCCGGTGTACGAACCCGACACGAAGGTGTACTGCGCATCAAGGGTGTCTTCGAAGTGGATGTTGAAAGCAGTGGAAGTGTTGGCGCCAACCGGGTTGCTGATGACGACTTCGAAGGTGA
>CAYPKV010000057.1:0-13907 GCA_964411415.1 uncultured bacterium | reverse complement strand
CATCTGGAACATCGCGCCTGCACATCCCATCATGCGCGGCATCCCTGACTTCTTCGAACTTGAGCGGGAAGAGATGTATGGCGAACGGTTCGATGTTCCTGAGCCTGACGAACTGCTGGCACTCAGCTGGTTCAGCGGCGGGGAACTGTTCCGCAGCCTGTGCACCTGGCGGCGCGGACACGGCCGGGTGGTTTACTTCCGGCCTGGCCATGAGACGTACCCGACTTACCACGACGGACACGTGCTGCGCATCATCGCCAACGCTGCTGTCTGGGCAGCCCGGACGATTGACCGTTCCACCGTGGAGGCGCCCAACGCGCCGGTCTCCGCTGAACAGCTTCGCCGGTCAGCCGGGTGAGACCGAACTGACCCCCAGCCGGTCAGTGTGAACCCACCAGTCAGGCCAGGCCGCCCGCAGCTGCTGAGCAGCTGTCTGTGCGGCCTGGCCGTCTGCTGCCAGTCCGAAGCAGGTCGGCCCGGAACCGCTCATGATCACGCCGTTCAGACCCAGGTCGCGCAGTGCTGTGATCACGGTCCGCACCTCACGCACCTCACGGGTGACACCTGGCATGAGCGCGTTGGGCCAGCGCGGTTCCGCACGCTGTTCAAGAGCAGACTGGATCGCGCTCAGGTCCAGGCGGCGTGAGAAGCTCTGCAGCCAGCCGAACGCCTCACCTGAGCTGACGGTCACGCCGGGGTTGGCCAGGACGACGTGCCGCTCCGGAACCGCGAAGGGCGCGAGCCTCTCACCCCGGCCACGGCCGTGAGCTGCAACTGCACCGCTGAGCATGAACGGCACATCTGAGCCGAGCGTCAGCGCGATCGCTGGCAGGTCCGCCTGCGCAGCCTGTTCAGGGTAAAGCCGCGCCATGAGGCGCAGCGCGGCCGCCGCGTCCGCGGAACCGCCACCGAGGCCGGCCCCCAGCGGTATCCGTTTCACGAGACGGAAGTTCGCACTGCCGGATCCGGTGGCAGCGCTGAACGCCTCAGCTGCCCTGATCACCAGGTTGTCAGTGGCACTCAGGTCAGTTTCACCAGGCAGGCCGGCCGCGGGGCTCAGCTCCAGCTGCGGTTCCGCCGCTGCTTCAGCAGTGAGCTCATCAGCCAGTGTCAGCAGGCCGAACACCGTGTCGAGTTCGTGGAAACCGTCGCCCCGCCGGGCGGTCACAGAGAGGCCAAGGTTCAGTTTGGCGCGGGCCAGTTCAGTCATCATCACGTCGGAGGGTCTCCTGCCACGCTCCGGCGAGCGCTCTGGCGAACTGCAGGTCCGCCGGATGGGTGATCTTGAACAGCCAGGGGCTGCCGGGCACAGTGGCCGTAACGTGACCGAGGCGCCGCACGAGTGCCGCATCGTCCGTCGCGCTCCAGCCGGAGCGGGCCGCCTGTTCATGAGCCTCCAGCAGCACGTTCCGACTGAACGCCTGGGGCGTCTGTACCGCCAGCAGGCCAGTCCGGTCGACCGTCTGCCCGTCAGCCGACCGGAGCAGGGTGTCAGCGACAGGAACGGCAGCTGTCACAGCCCCTTCACTGGCAGCTGCAAGCAGCGCCGCCCGGGCTACCTGCTCAGGCAGGAACGGCCGGGCGGCGTCATGGATCAGGACCAGGTCATGGCGGGCGGCTGCCAGCAGCAGGTGTACCGTCTCCTGACGCGTGGCTCCGCCGGTGATGACCTCGGCTGCAGGTACTTCTGACCTGAACCGGCCTTCCAGACCGGCTGGCGCAGCGATGACCAGCTGGCTGGCGACTTTGAGCAGGGTGTCCGCCGCAGTGCGGAGCAGGCTGCTGCCGTTGAGGTCCAGGAGAGCCTTCGGCCCGAGACCGAGCCGCTCGCCATGCCCTGCTGCCGGCACGAGGGCAGCGGCTGCCGGCAGTTCAGTTGCCATGTCGCGGCCTCAGAGCAGGAGGCGCAGCGGGTTGGCCAGAAGCTCGCTGGCCACCTGCAGGAATCGCGCGCCCTGCTGCAGGTCGAAATGACCCGAGAGGGTGAGTGTGCTGCGGAACGTGCCGGTACCTTCGTCGTGCAGACTGCGGCCCAGGCTGAGCATCGGTACGCCCAGGTCCAGGATCGCCTCATCAACTTCGAAACCCGACATGTCGGCTACCGCCAGCTGGATGGAACCGCGTTCGGCAGTGCCCTGCATCCGGCCGGCAGCCACCTGCTGCAGTTCCTGCGCGAGGCTGCGGAAGCCACCGCGACCGTCTTCGACCAGTTCGATGCGGTTACCGACGATCACGGCCGCCGCGACGCTCAGGTCACTGCCGGGGAACAGCTCGGTCTCAGCAGCCGCGCGGCGGGCTGCCCGCAGCAGGAAGGCGGTGGCTGATATCCCCTCGCCCCCACTGATCTCACTGCCGACCAGGTTCTGCGCCTGGGTGAGCGGCGAGACGTCCAGGCGGCGCCGCAGCAGGTTGCCGAAGTCCGCAAGGGGCAGTGAAGCTGCGGCCGGCGCCGGCACCGCCGCGGCTGCAACGACCGGCTCTGGTTCAGAGTCTGGTGCGGGGACAGGCTCACGGTCAGCTTCGGAAGCGGCAGCTGCAGCCACCTCCGCGAGCCGGTCGGCTTCGGCTTCCGCGGTGAGCCAGTCAAGGCCGACATCTGCGGCTTCGTCCTCCGGTTCCTCTTCGGGGTACGCGGGGTCGTCATCACCGAAGTTCTCGAACTCCGGCCGGGCATCAGCGACGCTGTCGAAGGCGGCTTCGATTCGGCGTGCCAGCGCTTCGGCCTCGTCTTCGTCACTGACAGTGTCGATATCGGCAGCCAGGTCCACGCCTTCCTGCCAAACGCCCCGGGAATCCCCGCTGAACAGCTCATCTTCCCCATCGTCATCTGCATCGGCCCAGACCGGGCTGGCCGGTTCAGCATCGCCGCCGGACCACAGATCATCAGCCACATCAGCAGGAGCCGGCCAGTCATCAGCATCGTCCTGAGCAGCCGGCGCGGTCAGGCCGGTTTCATCATCAGGCAGTTCGTCCAGATCACCGAAGTCGATCTCGAAGCTGTCGCCCTCAGCTGCGGGCGCCAGCTCTTCAGCCGAGCCGAACGGCTGGTCCGAGGCGTAATCACCCCAGGCGCCGGACTGCTGCTCGAGCGAGTCACGGTCGAAACCGGCTTCGAACGGCCGGAGCAGGTCACCAGCCAGTTCGGGGCTGTCCAGTTCACCGTCGAGCTGGGCGAGGTCCGTCAGGTCAGCGTCTTCGAACTCGTCGTCTGCGAGCAGGTCATCGGCACGGCCCAGCAGTCCCTCCACGGGTTCTGCCTCGAGTTCATCGACGGCAGCGAACCGGTCCTCTTCGTCAGTGTCCAGGAACACAGCCGGCTCAGGCGCGTCGTTCAGTGTTTCGGGACCGTCGTCAACTTCGTCATCGAACAGGAAGATGTCGTCACTAAGGTCGAAATCGTCATCATCGCCATCAGTGCCGAAGTCGTCGCTGAACAGGTCCCCGGCCGGCGCGGGAAACTCACCTGTCGCGCGCAGTTCAGCTTCTTCGGCATCGAATGCAACCGGGGTGCCCAGGTCGAGCGCGTCTTCACCGGTCGGCCAGTCGAGCGGATCCGGGTCGGCAGCGGGGGCGCTCCAGTCAGGGGCAGAGGAAGCGGACGCAGCCGGCTGCAGCCGGTCAGCGGCCAGGCCGTCAGCATCAGGCCAGGCTTCCATGCCTTCGGGCAGTGGTTCGGCCGTGGGGTTGACTGCCTCTTCGCCGGCCATCACCCGGGCGAGGTACTCCAGCACGTCACGCTCGACGATACGGCCGTTCTCGCCGCTGCCTTTGAGCGAGCGCCAGTCGACGTTGTTCTCCTCTGCCAGCCGCTGGGCAAGCGGGGTTATGCCTGATTCACTCACCGGTCTCCTCCAAAGATGCCGTGGCCGGCCAGAATGGTACGGCAGTACCTTCCAGTCTTACTTCGTGCTGCAGCGCGTGCAGCGACAATTTCCACTCAGCCAGCTCCGCTCACGGCCGCCAGGCCATGTAGAAGATCTCGTTGATGTACATCTGCAGCAGTGCATCACCATACACCGTGACCGTAGTGGACAGGGCTTCGCCCGCAGGCATGTTGCGCTCCAGGGCGGTCCGCTCACCCTGATCATCGTCCACGACGATGCGGATGTCGTAGCGCTGTTCCATCAGTGCCGGGATGCCCTGAGCGGCCGGATCGAAGTCGAACGGTACGGAGCGGCTGCCGAGTTCACCGACCGGGAACAGCTCGCGGTCGCCACCCCCGCCTGCTTCCGGAGCGGTCGGCAGGTCGCCACCGAGCTGGACGGTACCGGCACTGCCGTTGACGATGAGCCTGACGGGCGCACCGGCCAGCGTGTAACTGCCCGCGGCCGGTTCGGTCCGAACCACGGCACCAGTCGCCACACCGGGCTCGTTCACGTACTCGACGCTGCCGGCCTGAAGCCCGGCAGAGCGCAGCTGTACCTGGGCGGTCGAAGCGAACTGCCCGGTCAGTGACGGCACCTGCACCACCACGTCACCGGCGAGGCCGTAGCTCAGGTACACCGGTGTGCTGCGGTCGACGACGCTGCCGGCAACCGGCTGCTGGTTGAGCACGCTGCCCGGGCGGTCCCGCGTCGTTCCCGCGGCGACCCGGCTGATCGTGATGAAACCGAGCTGGCGCAGGCGCAGTTCCGCCTCCTCCAGCATCAGTCCACGCACATCAGGGATGGCCACCGGCGGCAGCTCCGGTCCGCGGCTCACGGTGACCTGAAGACCGACGGAGCTGTCAACCGTGCTGCCCGGCTCAGGGGACTGACTGATCACGATGCCGGCTGGAACATCGTTATGGGCATAGAGGATCTGGCCGAGGTTCAGGTTCTGCTCCCGGGCCTGCGCCAGGGCTTCCTCGGCGGTCAGGCCGATCAGTACCGGTGCCCGCGCAGCTGTCGGCGGAGTATGCACTCCGAGCGACACGGTCCGGCCCCGCCGCACCACGGTTCCGGCCGGCGGCGACTGCGAGGTCACCTCATCGATGCTGGCAGCCCGGATGTGTTCCGGATACGCAACAGCGATGATGTTCTCATCAGCGAGGAGCTGGCTGGCGGCAGTAATGTCCATACCGATCAGGCTGGGCAGCTCGACTTCATCGACCTCGATGTAGTTCCGTGCCGCTATTACGAGCAGCACCAGGCCCAGGACCAGCAGGACCAGGACCAGCAGCAGCCTCATCGCCGCCTGGCCGGCGCTTCTGGTCAGAGGATCACGCACAGGCGCTACTTTATCATGGCTCCAGTGCGGTTCCCGTGCTTTAATCGGACACGTGGATACGCCCGGCGGAACACTGACGCAGTGGCTGAACCCGAGCAGCGGGCAGCCCGAACCCGAGCTTGATGAACTGGCCGAACTGCACCGCAGCGGTGTGGCAGTCGCCCCGGTCATGGTGGTGCCGGCCGCGTCACAGGAGAGCTTCTACCGCTACGGCAACCTGGTGAGGCAGCTTTCGGAACTGTTCCTCGGCGTCGACCCGGAAGACCCTGATGAGGACGACCTCGAGGAACGGGCGCCCGCTGCGATGGCGCTCGTCACCGGGAGTTACCTGCTGGATGAGGTCATCGATGACTTCTATGAGACTGCGGTGCTGCTGCCAGAGGCGCGCCGGGTACGCCGGCCCGGTGAGGCGGGACTTGAAGCCCGCGGCCAGCGGGCCAGCCTGCTGGCCGTCAAAAGGCTGTGGGCGGCCGACTGGTCGTTCGGGGCGCTGTGCCAGCGGCTGGCTGCCACCGCTAGTTTCGCGCTGGAGGCACGGCCGATCCTGCTGCACGCTGCTGATGAACCGAGCAGTGACCGCACACTCACAGCTGAGGTGGCCCGCTGCCTGGGCCGGCCAGCCCGGGTGTTCGTGACGGCCGACGGGGCGGTAAGCCGCCTCGTGTAACGTTTACTTGCGGATCCTGGCCGCCGGACTGCCGGCAGCTACGGCACTGGCTTTCTGCGTCTGTTCGAAGGTGACGTAGGCATCCGGGTTGACGCTGCGCACGAGTCTCAGCGCGTCGTTCTGCCGGCGCCGGGGGATGACTGAGAACACTATCTGGACGTCGCCGTCACGGCCCCGGGCGTTCATGACGGTCGCGAAGTAGCCCGCGCCCCGCAGCGCCTCGGCGCTGCTCGGACCGTCGACACGTTCGATGACGCGCAGCAGGATGCTGCCGATCGCCATCCACTTCTCGATGGTCGTGCCGAGCATCGTTCCGGCTGCGTAACCGCCGGCGTAACCGATGTACTTCAGCGGACTGTCCAGGTTGCTGAGCACTTCAGCCGCGGCGATGAGCCAGATGAGTGATTCGACGAAGCCGAGCGCACCCGCGTAGAGGCGGTGGCCACGCACGAGCATGGCGATGCGCAGGGTGCCAAGCGAAACGTCGACGATGCGCAGGGCGAATATGACCGCCGAAGCACCGAGGATCGCCCAGCTGAACTCCCAGCTCACGCGCGCTCCTGCTGAACTGCGGCGACCGCTGCCGCACCGATCACACCGGCATCGCTGCCGAGGCTGGCGACCCGCACCTCAGGGACAGGGTAGCCACGGAGGTGCCGGCTGAACGCACTCATTATCCGGTCCAGGTAGTACGGACCGGCACTGACGAGTCCGCCGCCGAGCACGAAGGCCGCCGGGTCGAATACCTTCACGATGTTGGCCATGCCCAGCGCAGTGAACTCAGTGGCGTTGTCGATGATCGTCACTGCGATGTGCTCACCGGCGCGGGCCCGTTCGAACACTTCCGGGGCGTCCATGTCGATACCGTAGCCGTAACTTGCTTCCCGTGCGATGGCCCGGCCCGCGGCGATCGCCTCGAGGGTACCCAGGTGTCCGTCGCCCCCGACCGGTCCGCCCGGCAGGATGGTCATATGACCGACCTCACCGGCGATGCCGTGTGCACCGTGGATGACCCGGTCACCGATGAACAGGCCGCCCCCGATGCCGGTTGACAGGGTCAGGAAGACACTCGTCTCGAGGCCGCGGGCTGCTCCGTACAGGTGCTCGGCGAAGCCGGCCGCGTTGGCGTCGTTCTCAAGGTGGACCGGCAGCCCCAGCTGTTCTTCGAGCGCCGCGACGATCGGCCCGTCTTCCATGCCGACGATGTTGGGCGCCCACAGCACGGTGCCTTTCTGCAGGTCCAGAGGACCGGGCGAGCCGATGCCGGCGCGCCGTACCTCACCGAGTTCCCGGTTGTCAGCCAGCAGGGTCCTGCAGGCGTCTGCGATTCCGCCGACGACGGCATCGAAACCGGTCTGCGGGGTCTCGATGCGGGTCCTGGCCACGATCGAGCCTCCACGTACCAGTGCGATGGCGGTCTTCGTCCCACCCAGGTCGATTCCAAGTGTCAGCACGTTGTCTCCTCGATAAGTACGATGTTCATCCCGTCACTCCTGCTGTCCGCGCAACCTCAAGCGTCTGCCGGGCGATGAGTCCTTCCTCATCGGCGGGTATGACCAGGGCGGCCACCCGGCTGCCAGCTGCCGAGATCACGGTTTCGTTACGGCGGTTGTTCTCATGGTCCAGTTCCAGGCCGAGCCACTCCATGCCTCTGAGTGCTTCTGCCCGGACCATGCTGTCGTTCTCGCCCACCCCACCGGTGAATATGACCGCGTCGAGTCCGTCCATGACGGCAGCCTCAGCCCCTATCGCCTTGCGGATGCGGTGTACGTAGACGTCGATCGCCTGACGCGAGCGTCGGTCACCGGCCATGGCTGCCTGGCGCAGGTCGCGCATGTCGTTGGTGCGCCCGCTCAGCCCTTTCAGTCCGGAGCGGCGGTTGAGCAGCTCAGACAGTTCAGCGTGGTCCATGCCACCCTGCAGCAGGTGCAGCACGATACCCGGGTCCAGGTCGCCGGTGCGGGTGCCCATGAGCAGCCCGGCGAGCGGAGTGAAGCCCATGCTGGTGTCGAAACTTTCACCGTAGCGCACTGCGGCTGCACTGGCGCCGTTGCCCAGGTGCAGTGAAACGAGCCGCAGCTCTTCCCTGGGCCGCCCCAGCAGGCGGGCGGCCTCGCGGGTGACGTGGTCGTGGTTGGTGCCGTGGAAGCCGTAGTTGCGGATGCCGTGTTCTTCGTAGAACTCGAGCGGCAGGCCGGTCAGGTACGACTCCGGTGGCAGGGTCGCGTGGAAGGCAGTGTCGAACACGGCGACGTGCGGCACGTCAGGCAGCACCTGGCGGGCAGCCCGGATGCCGGCCAGTCCCGGCGGGTTGTGCAGCGGGGCGATGCGGCTGAGCCGTTCGACCGTCTCGGTAACGCGGGCGTCGATGAGCACCGGTTCCCGGAAGTCCTCGCCGCCGTGCACGACCCGGTGACCGACCGCGATGATCCGCACGCCGGGCGCCTGGGCCCGCAGTTTCTCCAGGTTGATCAGGAACGCTTCGGCATGGTCGCGGACGGCGGGCTGGCCGTCTGCTGCCGGCTCTCCGATCCGCTCTGCTGTGACGTGCAGCCGTGCCGGCAGCAGCTGCATCTTCAGGCTGGAGCTGCCCGCGTTGACCGTGAGTACAGCCTCGTCTTCTTCCATGCCCGCTGCGGGGGCCAGCCAGGGAGTCGCCACTGAGGTAAAGCATACCTGCAGGACAGGCTTCCGGCACGCGTTTGTGAGAAGTCCTGAACACTGTGTTCAGAATGTGAGTGTAGCCCGCTCAGGTTTTGTATACTGGCGACAGTTTCCCTGTCCGCGGACGGGAAGCAGTCAGGAGGCAGGACAGACATGTACAGATTGTTTTCAATCGAACAGGCGAACAGTCTGATCCCGCAGGTGGACCAGACTCTTGAAGAGCTCAGAACAGCCTCGGCCGAACTTCGCCGCATCGCAACAGAGATGCGTTCACTCGAACCGTACTCACTGGAAGCACGCAACCTCTTCTTCGAAAGTGCCTTTCTCGCCCAGCAGGTTCATGACCTGAAACGTCAGCTTGACGAACTCGGCGTCCAGGTCGCCGACCCTGAAACGGGTCGCCTGGGCTTCCCCGGTCAGATCGGGGCCGAACTCGTCTATCTGACCTGGGAGACAGGCTCAGACCGCGTATCGCATTTCCGCAGGCTGGCCGGCCGGGCCGAAACCGTGCCGCTCAGTCAGCAGCATCTGCAGGATCAAGGATCAGCCGCGGCCTGAACTGCAGGGCATCAGCCGCTACGAAATGCAGGGGCAATCCGTGTGAGGCAGCCGGTGCAGCGTCGGCTGCCTCACCGTGTACGTGCCCGTAAACGACCGCGGCCGGTTCAGCTGCCAGCAGCAGTTCGGTCACCTCGTTGTACTCACCGGCCGGGTTGGTCGGCGGGAAGTGCAGCATTACCAGCAGGCGACCGGGGCCGAGCCGGCGGGCAGCTTCGAGTGACAGCCGCAGACGCTCGACTTCACGCGTGTAGATCTTCATGTCCTGGTCGGTGAAGCCGTGTGCGCCCGGACAGAGCCAGCCCCGGCTGCCGGCCACGATGAAGTCGCCGATCCTCACCGCATCGTTCTGAACTGCGTACATGCGCTCAGGCAGGACAGTGCGCAGACGGCTTATCGACGGCCACCAGTAGTCGTGGTTGCCGCGCAGCAGCACCTTGGTCCCCGGCAATGCGGCGATGTCGTTCAGGTCGGTAAGCGCGTCTTCCAGCCGCAGTGCCCAGGAGATGTCACCAGGTACCAGTACCAGGTCATCGTCGCGGACCGTATCGCGCCAGCCTGCGAAGAACCGCTCCGGGTGACCTTCCCAGTTGCTGCCGAAGACGTCCATCGGTTTCGGCTGGTTGCCGGACAGGTGGGGATCGGCGATGGCCAGGACACGCATGCTCACGAATACTACCAGCGGGGCGGCAACCGCGTCACACCAGCACTGCCGGTCCTGACCAGCAGGTCCGCCGCCCGCTCCCCGCTGACCGGATGGCGCCAGTCCGGCCATAGCTCGGCGAGGGGGGCGAGCACGAATGGTCGCTCTGCCAGGCGTGGATGCGGCACTTGCAGGCCCGGCAGGTCCAGCACCCGGTCACCGAACGCCAGCAGGTCAAGATCGAGCGTCCGGGCCGCCCAGCGCTCACTTCGTTCGCGGCCGAAGCGCCGCTCCAGCGCGAGCAGCCAGGCGAGCAGCACCTGCGGGTCCCGCAGCGGCTCCGGCGGCACGGCCAGCACGACAGCGTTGACGTAGTCCGGCTGCCCGGCGGGGCCACCGACCGGCGTTGTCAGCCAGGGGCTGGAAGCCCGCAGCAGGCCAGCTTCCCGCCGCAGGAGCTGCACAGCCCGATCCAGGGTGTCCAGCGGTTCTCCCAGGTTGGCACCCAGGGCGATGACAACCGCTTCAGTCACGCCGGCGGGTTACTTCGACGAACACGTCCCGGACGACGCCCGGCAGCGGCGCGTGGGGTTTATGCACCCGGACCGTTGCTGCCCGGGCTAGGGGCTGCTCAGCCAGCAGGCCTTCTGCCAGCCGCACCGCCAGCGCCTCGATCACCCCGAAGCGGGTGCCGGTGACGGTGTCGCTCACGAAGCCGTAGACCACGCTGTAATCGACGGTGCCGTCCAGGCTGTCTTCTCCGGCCATCTCGACCTCGAGCTCAACATCAACGCTGAAACGCGCTCCAAGCCTGGCTTCCTCCGGCCACACACCGTGGAAGGCATGGAACTCAAGTCCACTCAGTACGATCCTGCCGTTCACTCTTCTCCTCCAGCCAGCGCCTGCCACACTTTGAGCGCCTGAACGTGTCCGGCTACGTCGTGGACCCGCACCATGGCGGCCCCACGGCCCGCGGCATACAGGTGTACCGCCACCGACGCCGCGTCACGGTCTGCGGCCGCACCGGCACCGGTGATCTTCCCGAGCATGCCCTTGCGGGACGCACCGACCAGCACCGGCAGGCCGTCAGCGGTCAGCTCCGGCAGCCGGCGCAGCAGCTCCAGGTTGTGATCGAGCGTCTTACCGAAGCCGATGCCCGGGTCGATCATCACTGACGCTACCCCGGCCGCACGGGCACGTGCGGCTGCTTCGAGCAGTTCAGCCCGCACCTCGGCAAACACGTCTGCGTAGACCGGCGCCTCCTGCATCGTCCGCGGCTCGCCGAGCATATGCATGACGATCACGCCCGCACCGGCCCCGGCCGTCACCCTGATCATGTCCGGGTCACGCAGACCGCTGACGTCGTTGACGATCCAGGCTCCACCCTCCAGCGCGTCAGCAGCGACCTCGGGCTTCATGGTGTCGATGCTCACCGGCACCCCGAGCTCACTCAGCCGCCGGACGACCGGACCGGTCCGCCTGATCTCCTCAGCGGCAGTGACGCCGGTGGACCCCGGCCGGGTTGACTCGCCACCGACGTCGATGAGCAGCGCACCCTGGTTCATCATGCGCAGTGCGTGGGCGACCGCCTCAGCTTCGTCGCGGTGACTGCCGCCATCGCTGAACGAATCAGGGGTGACGTTGAGGATGCCCATGACCGCGGTGCCCTGCCAGCGGAGCGTGCCGCGGGCAGTGGCCAGTTCGAAGCTGCTCACGGCGTCCAGTCCGCGGGCCGCTCAGCCAGTCCCAGGCGCCAGGCGACTGCCGCAGCCACCCGCTCGCCTGCCCGGCCATCGCCATAAGGGTTCGGAGCCGCCCGCATCCGCTCCAGGCCCGGCTCATCGGCGAGCAGCGCCAGCAGGCGTTCCCTGACCGTGGCCGGCTCGTTGCCGACCAGCCGCAGGGTGCCGGCCTCGACACCTTCGGGCCTCTCGGTCACGTTGCGCAGCACCGCAACGGGTACGCCGAGCGCAGCGCCTTCTTCCTGGATGCCGCCGCTGTCAGTTATGACCAGTCTTGACCGTGCGAGCAGCGCCAGCATGGCCAGGTAGTCCCAGGGCTGTTCCAGCAGGACGTTCGGCAGGTCAGCGAGCGCAGGGGTGACGGCGTCCCGCACGGCAGGGTTCAGGTGGACTGGGTACACGAAAGTCAGCTGCGGGTTGGCTTTCGCCACTTCCCGCAGGGCCGCAGCCAGGCCGGCCATGACGGGCAGGTTCTCGCGCCGGTGCATGGTGACGGCAACGAGCGGCCCGTCCGGAACGTGGCTCGGCAGACGGGCGCGGTCCCGGACCATCCGGACGGCATCGACGATGGTGTTGCCGGTCACGACCAGGTTGTCTTCGCGTTTGCCTTCAGCGAGCAGGTTGGCGCGGGCCAGTGGCGTGGGCGGCAGTTCCAGGTCAGTGAGCACGTCGGTGAGCCGGCGGTTGGCCTCCTCGGGGAAAGGTTCGGCCAGGTCGTGGGACCGCAGGCCCGCCTCGACGTGACCGACCGGGATCCCTTCCAGGAACGCCGCGAATGCGACCGCGAAAGTGGTCGAGGTATCACCGTGTACGAGGACGTAATCAGCCTCCAGTCCGCGCAGCAGCTCAGCTGCTGCCGGGATGATCTTCCCCGTCAGCTGCGCCAGGCTCTGGCGTTCACTCATTACCTGGAGGTCAGCGGCCGGTTCGAGTCCGAACAGCTGCAGCATCGGATCGAGCTGTTCCCGGTGCTGACCGGTCACTGCGATGACCGGTTCGAGACCGGGCTGATGTTCAAGAGCGTGGATGACGGGTGCCATCTTGTTGGCCTCAGGCCTGGTCCCGAACGCCACGACGACGCGGCGGCTGTTCACTGAGCTGAAGCCGCCGCTTCCTGCTCGGCTTTCACCTCACGCAGCCGCAGCAGCACCACGGCACCGATCAGCGTCACCGCGGATACGACCGTCGTGTACATCAGGAGCGGCGGTGTGGCAGACAGCAGCATGCCCAGCACGCCCAGCAGCAGCGTGGCGGACCACAGGACCAGTACGGTCAGGTTCTTCGAGCCTGAGCGGAGCCTGATCATGTCGTGCAGGTGGTCGTTGGAGGCCAGCACCGGACTCGCTCCGCGCCGGAGCCGGCGGAAGGTGACCTGGGTGATGTTGACGACCGGTACGGCCAGCACGAGGATCGGTGCAGCCACGGTCACTGCTGCGGTCATCTTCAGCGCACCGAGCACACTGACCGCAGCCAGCACGTAGCCGATCATGTACGCGCCACTGTCACCCATGGTGATCTTGGCCGGGCTGAAGTTGTGGCGCAGGAAGCCCAGCGAGGCACCAGCCAGGGCGGCCAGCAGCAGCACCGCTGCGCCCCGGTCACCGAACTGCAGTGCGACTGCCAGCAGACACATGCTGGAAATGGCCGCGATGCCGCTGGACAGGCCATCGAGCCCGTCTATGAAGTTGAACGCGTTGGTGAAGCCGACGACCCACAGCAGGGTGATGAGCACAGCCAGCAGTTCAGGTACGAACACGTAGCCCTGGCCGGCCAGGAAGTTCGTGAAAAACTCGATCCTGACACCGTTGAGGACCAGGATGCCTGCCGCAACGAACTGGGAGGCCAGCCGCATCCACGGTGGTATCTCCCACATGTCATCCATGAAGCCGACCGCTGCCATCAGCGTGCCACCGAGGACGATCGAGAGCAGTTCGACCCGGTAGCCGGCCAGCAGGTCCGGCCTGATCAGGAAACCGGCCAGTACGGCCAGCTGGAAGCCGGCGAGGATGCCCAGCCCACCGATGTTCGGTACGCGACCCGTGTGAACCCGCTGGCCGCTGCCGTGCTGACTGCCGCCTTCCTGAACTGCTCCTACCCGCAGGGCAAAGTCCCTGACCCCCGGTATCATCACCATCACGACGAGCAGCGCGACGACGAATGCCGCACCAGCCATGACTATCACCGGAACGATGCTGTCTGACACGTAACTGCCTGCCTCTCCCCCGGCCACCAGCTGTGGCCGTACCATACCTTGCACATCATACACACCTTACGCCCCGTGCACATCCGCCTGCAGGCGCTGGATTGCGCAGCACAGCGACTGACAGGTTATACTTCTGGACGCGCGCCGGCTGCTCTGCCCGGCGGCTGCATCGTGGAGAGGTGCCAGAGCGGTTGAATGGGACGGTCTCGAAAACCGTTGTAC
>CAYPKV010000056.1:9391-14205 GCA_964411415.1 uncultured bacterium | reverse complement strand
CAAAGCTGATGCCATCTAAACCGTGGCCACCATTCAGGCGGCGGCGCGCCGGCAGCTGCCGGCAGCAGACACCGCCCGGGCAGCAATCGACCGGCTGCTTCAACAGCGCCGGATCGAAGCCGTGACGTTCAGCCACTGGGAACTGCTGGACAGCATCGAGGTGGGGCGCGCTGCCGGCAGCGGCCGGCCGCGCGTGAAGATGACCAGCGTCGAGGAGATGCTGCAGGCGTTGCGCCAGCCTGCGTAAAGAGCGAAAGGGCAACGTGCTGGCCGGCTTGTAACAGCACTCTCATCTGTTATCATCACCCGCAGTAACATCAAGCCGGCTGGTTGCCGCATCCACGTTGCGGGAGGATGAGCTCTATTGGCACTATCTGACGTCCCGCGTGCAGGCGGAGCTGCAGCTCCCCTGCTCGCGATCGATTCACTGGTGAAGGACTTCGGTGGACTGCGCGCAGTGAACAACTGCAGCTTCACTGTCCCCAAAGGCAGTATCACGGGCCTGATCGGCCCTAACGGTGCCGGCAAGACGACTGTCTTCAGCCTGATCTCGGGCTTCCATGCCCCGGATTCCGGCAGCATCACCTTCGATGGCCGTGACATCACAGGCCTGCCTTCGCACCGCATCTTCACGTACGGCCTGAGCCGTACTTTCCAGATCCCCCGCGAACACCGCAGCATGACGCTGCTTGAGAACCTGATGCTCGTACCGACGGGCCAGCTGGGTGAGAACCCGTTCAACATGCTGTTCCGTTTCGGCAGCGTCCGCAGTCAGGAGCACCGGATCCGTGACAAGGCGCGCGAGATACTCGAGTTCGTCAACCTGACCCACGTCGAGAACGAGTTCGCCGGCAACCTCTCAGGCGGTCAGAAGAAGCTGCTGGAGCTGGCCCGTACCCTCATGGCCGACCCGAAGCTGATCCTGCTGGATGAGCCGGCAGCCGGCGTCAACCCGACGCTCATGGGTAAGATCCGTGAACGCATCATCGAACTGAACCGCGACCGCGGCATCACGTTCCTGCTCATCGAGCACGACATGCCGCTCGTCATGGGCCTGTGTGACCCCGTCATCGTCATGAACGCCGGCACGAAGCTGGCTGAAGGCCGGCCGGAGCTCATCCGTGAAGACCCACGGGTGCTGGAAGCCTACCTGGGAGGTCAGTATGCCGCTGCTGAAGGTTGAAGGTGTGACCAGCGGCTACGGCGGCATGGAAGTGCTGCGTGACGTCTCGCTGCAGGTGAACAGCGGCGAGATAGTAAGCATCATCGGACCGAACGGCGCCGGCAAGTCGACCGTGATGAAAACGGTGTTCGGGCTGCTGAAACCATGGAAAGGCTCCATCAGCTTCGAAGGCCGTGAGATCGGTGGCCTGAGTCCTGACCGCATCGTGAAGGAAGGGCTCTGTTACGTCCCCCAGGTCGAGAACGTCTTCCCCAGCCTCACGGTCGAAGAGAACCTGGAGATGGGTGGCTACCTGCTGCGTGGTCCGCTGCAGGAGCGCAAGCAGCGCATATTCGACATGTTCCCCCGCCTGGCGGAACGGCGCCGGCAACGGGCCGGCAAGATGTCTGGCGTGGAGCGGCAGATGGTGGCGATGGGCCGGGCCCTCATGCTCGATCCGCGGCTGCTGCTGCTCGACGAACCGTCAGCCGGCCTCGCACCGCTCATGGTCGACGCGATCTTCGAGACGGTGAAGACCATCAACGAAGCCGGCGTGGCGATCCTGATGGTCGAACAGAACGCCCGCAAGTCGCTGGAGCTGGCCCACCGCGGTTACGTGCTCGCGACCGGCACCAACCAGGTCGAAGGCAGCGGCGAAGAGCTGCTCGCCAACCCTGACATCGCAAAGCTCTACCTCGGAGGCTGATGAACAGTGACCAGAGCTGAGAGGACCCCTTACCGCCGTTTCCGTGACTTCATGAACAGCCGCGCCGGTGGCGTTTCGCTGCTCGTGCTGCTCGCCGCCGTCATACTTGTGACTGCCCAGCTGCAGGACGTGTCCAGCCAGCGCCTGCTGGCCCTGCTCGTCCGTGGCGTCATGCTGGGCGGGATAATCGCACTCGGTGCGATCGGCCTGACGCTCATCTCGGGCGTGATGAAGATGTCGAACTTCGCACAGGGTGACCTCATGTCAGCCGGTGCTTACCTTGCACTCGTGTCCGTGAACCTGCTGCCGCAGGGCGCCCCTCTCCGGCCGTTCTCGTTCGGCTACGAGTTCCTCATAAGCCTGCTGCTGGCCATGACCGTAACCGGTCTCATCGCGGTCGTGCTGGACCGGACCATCTACGCGCGCCTGCGCGCCCGCCGGGCCGGAACTGTGGTGCTGGCGATGGCCTCGCTCGGCGCGGCCCTGCTGGTCCGGAGCATCATCTACCTCGTCTGGGGCGGCGATTTCTCGTTCTTCTACACCGGCCGGCCCCGGCCTGCCATCGAGCTGTTCAGCGGCATCAACGTCAGGCCCGATCAGCTGTTCATCCTTGGCCTGGCGGTGTTCTTCATCATCGTCATCTGGTTCCTGCTGGAGCGGACCCGCATGGGCAAGGCTATGCGCGCCACAGCTGACAACCCGGACCTGGCACGCATATCCGGCATCAACACTTCGCAGGTGGTCACCTGGACGTGGCTCATCGGTGGCGCACTCGCCGGTGCGAGCGGTGTCATGTACGGCCTCGACGCGCAGCTGCGGCCTGAGATGGGCTGGTTCCTGCTGCTGCCGCTGTTCGCCGCGGTCATCCTGGGTACGATCGGCAACCCTTACGGAGCGCTCGTCGGTGCACTGGTCATCGCCATCGCCTGGCAGGTTTCCACTGCGTTCCTGGACCCGGCTTACGGCCCGGCCGTCGCGTTCGTCGTCATGATCCTGGTGCTGCTGTTCAGGCCTCAGGGCCTGTTCGGAAAGGCAAGTGGCTGACGTGGACGGTGAACTGGCCCGCATCATCCTGCTTGGCATCCCCCTGGCGCTCATCGCGTTCCTGCTCGTCCCGCTGCGAAGCGCCTGGCTGCGTACGCTCGCCGGCGTAATCACCGGAGCCGCCGCCGCCTGGCTGCTGGTGACCCTGCTGCCCGCCGGCACGATCTCCTACGTCGTCTCGTTCGCCACCATGGCGTCCATCTACGCAGTCCTCACCCTGGGTCTGAACGTGCAGTGGGGTTACACCGGTCTGTTCAACATCGGTATCGCCGCGTTCTTCTCGATCGGGGCGTTCACCAGCGCACTGTTCACGACGCTGCCGCCCGCGGGTGCCTTCGCGTCGTTCTCCGAGCAGTGGTTCGGTTTCGGCGCCCCGTTCCTGGTCGGCGTGCTGGCCGCCGGAATCGTCTCGGCCCTGCTCGGCTGGCTGATCGGCATCCCCACGCTGAGGCTCCGTGAGGACTACCTGGCCATGGCGACGATCGGCATCGCTGAACTGACGCGGCTGGTGTTCCAGAACGAACGCTGGCTCGCCAACGGTCCACAGCCGCTGCGCGGTATACCCCAGCCTCTGAAGTGCCTGGTCGAGGACCCCGTGTGCACCTGGCTGCCCGGACCGCTGCAGGCGGTGTTCGACCCGCTGCAGCCCCGTGATTACGTATGGGTGTACCTGCTGGTCGTGGCTGTCATCCTGTTCGTCGTTTACCTGGGCCTGCAGCGGCTGCTGCGTTCGCCGTGGGGCCGGGTGCTGCGCGCCGTGCGTGAGGACGAAGCTTCCGCGGCGATGGTCGGCAAGAACGTCGCCAGCTACCGCATGCAGTCGTTCGTGCTGGGTGCGTTCGTCATGGGCGTAGGTGGTGCGCTCTACGCGCATTACATGGTCGCCATCGACTACAGTCATTTCAACCCGCTCTATGCGACCTTCCTGATCTGGGTCATGCTCATGCTGGGCGGCAGCGGCAACAACCGCGGTGCGATCCTTGGTGCGTTCGCCATCTGGGCGGTCTGGACGGGAACGGCGTTCCTGATCGACGAACTGCGGCCGGCACTCGCGGCGATATCCCCTGCCCTGCCTGCCCGCGCCCCGTACCTGCGTTTCCTGCTCGTGGCGCTCATGCTCATATTCATCCTGCTGTACCGGCCCAAGGGGCTGCTCGCTGAGGAGAAGTATGTCTCACCGGCAGCAGTGCCTGACACCAGGCCAGACTGAACAGACATTCCGGGCTGCCTGACAGTCAGGCAGCCCGGTGCAGTGCTACCTTCCGGGCAGAAAGGCTCCGGTTCCGTACACGGTCCCGAGGTTCCCTTTCTCAGAGAGGTGGGCATCAGCATGGCTGAGACCATGGACAAGGACATCCAGGCGCTCCGCAAGGACATCGACAAACTCAAAGCTGACCTGAAGGCAGCCGCAGACACGGGCGGGGACCTGATGGAGTCGGCCCGCGGCAAGCTCGAAGCCGAAGCGGAAAAGCTCATGGCCGGGCTGCGCAGTGCTGCCGGCGAGGTGGGCGAGAACGTCCGTTCGTTCGCGGGTGACGTAGCCGGCCAGGGTGAGGAGATGTTTCACCGTGTCGAAGATCACGTGGGCCGCCACCCGACCCAGTCCGTACTCGTTTCGTTCGGTGCGGGCTTCGTCATCGGCTGGCTGCTCAGCCGGAAGTGAGCCGGTGCCGGTGTGCTGAAACGCCTTACTGACTGGCTCATCGCCGTACTTGAGCTGCTGGAGGCGGAAGGACGCAGCGCCGGCGCCGGCCTGATCAGGGTCGGAACCGGGCTGGCTTTCGCGTTCACCGGTGTGCTGCTGCTGGGACTGGCCGCCTCCGTACTCGGCTGGTCACTGTTCCTGGCGCTCCGCCCGGTGTGGGGTGATATCCGCCCGTCTGCGCGCATCAGCCCCGCCGA
>CAYPKV010000056.1:0-9381 GCA_964411415.1 uncultured bacterium | reverse complement strand
GCGGCCCGTCTGGGGTGAAGCTGGTGCCGCAGCTGCCTGTGGGGTACTCATACTCGTCGCTGGAGGTGTACTGCTGTGGCTCGCGAACTCACGCACGAAGAAGCAGTGAGGAGAGCGCGGCTGCGCCTGCAGCTGCTGGCCGAGAAAGCGGACCTCGAACTGGAGCTCGCCCGCATCCGCGGCCAGACCGGAGTTCCTTCGCAGCTGACGGGGCTGCTGCCTGTTGCTGCGGCGACAGCAGCTGGTCTGCTGCTGAGCCGTGGTGACTGGCGTCAGCGTGCCCTGGCAGTGGTTGCCCGGCTGCTCACCCGCTGACGCAGCCGTCCGTAACAGCAGTGGGACCCGGAAGTCTGACTTCCGGGCCCCACTTCAGTTCAGGCCGCAGCCTGAGCAGTGTCTGTTACTCAGCCGGGATCTCGTCCGCAGCGATGACGGTCGCTTCGACGATCTCGCCGTCCAGGAACTGCCAGACCTGTACGGGGGTGATCACGTCACCGAGGGCGTCGTAGTCGACGGTACCGGCAGCACCGGTGTAGTCGATCGCAGTGCCGGCAACGAGTGCCTCGAGCGCAGCGGTGAAGTCACCGACGCCGACGTGCTGGCCACCCGGGGTGTTGACGGCGCGCAGGCCTTCACGGATCGAAGCGGGCGTGATGTCGTGACCGTTCACGTGGGCCCAGGCGGCGGCAAGACCGATGGTGGCCACGGCGTCGTAGGTGGTGTCGATGAACGGCAGGTTCGGCAGGTCACCGAACTCGGCTTCGTAGGCGGCCTGGAAGGCGATCGCGCCGCTCCAGGCGGGGTCAGCGCCGGGTCCGGTGCCGTACTGACCGTTCAGCACGTCTGCGCCGACGGCGGCGAGGATGTCGTTGGACTGTGTGCCGTCGACGTACTGCCAGCTGGTGAAGCCGAACAGGTCACGGGCTTCGGCCATGTAGACGGTGGCCTGACCGGGGTAGCTGACTGCCAGGATCACGTCCGGGCTTCCGTCGAGCAGTGCTTCGAGTTCAGCGGCGTAAGTGGGCTGAGGCGGATCGGGGTGGGCGACTTTGGCGAGCACGCGGCCACCGCGGGCGGTGAAGGCAGCTTCGAAGGCGTCAGCCAGACCCTGTCCGTACGGGCTGTTGATGTAGAAGATGCTGGCGGTCTCGAAGCTGTTGTCTTCGAAGATCTCACCGCGGGCAAGCATCGCACCGACAACGCCCTGAGTGGCGTCCGATGCTACGGTGCGGAACAGCCAGTCATTGTCCTCGAGGATCGAGATCAGCGGACTGGTGCTGGCGGGGCTGATGAGCAGCACCTCAGACGGGATCGTGACGGCTTCAGCTACCGATACCGTCACACCGCTGGCGAGGGCGCCGACGATGGCAGCGACGTTGTCGGTGTCGACCAGTTTGCGGGCGCGGTCCACGCCGACTGAGGCTTCGGTTGCGGCGTCTTCGACGACCAGGTTGACGAGCGGTCCGCCAAGGACGGCCTCGGCAGCAGCGTTGATGGAGTCAGCGGCCAGGTTGGCGCCGTTCTCCATGTTGGGGCCGAACTCGGCGAGTGCGCCTGTGTAGTCGAACAGCAGGCCCACGTTGGAGACGGTGGGAGCGGACTGAGCCAGCGCGCCCGAAAATGCGATGGCGCCCAGAGTTGCGATAGCGACTTTCTTCATCGACCCTCCTGAATATGAAAGCTCCGAAGCGGTCAACCGCGACTGCTCCGGAAAGATTGTGCTGCTCCGGCATCATATGTTGGCTGACAGACACTGTCAATTATCGCTGCAGCCGCGATCCGCTGCATCCGTGATGCCCTGGCCGCAGATGCTGTATAACTGTCTGGTCATGCAGAGTGTATGACGGTATCCGGCCAAACGGCACCAGGAAGGGTGACAGATTGCAGATGGAACAGGTCAATACGCTGTTAAGTAAGCTGGAAAGTGCCAATGTGAAGTTTTTGCGGCTGCAGTTCTGCGACATCATGGGGCAGGTCAAGAACATCGAAGTCCCTGAGTCACAGTTCCGCAAGGCACTGAGCGGCGAGATAATGTTCGACGGCTCATCAGTGCAGGGTTTCACCCGCATCGAAGAATCGGACATGCTGCTCAGACCGGATCCCGACACCCTGCTGGTACTGCCCAGCATCATCGAGGACGATGAGCGGGGCAGGGTCGCCCGGGTCATCTGCGACATCGACCATCACGACGGCACTCCCTTCAACGGCGACCCGCGCCGGGTACTGCGCCGCCAGATCGACCGGCTGCGCAGCATGGGCTTCGACGACATGTTCGTCGGCCCCGAACCGGAGTTCTACCTGTTCCAGCCGGACTCAACCGGCCGGCCCACGACCAACACGACCGACTCGGCAGGTTACTTCGACCTGGCCCCGGTTGACCGCGGTGAGGAAGCCCGCCGTGACATCGTTGACACACTCGTGGAGATGGGCTTCGAGATCGAAGCAGCCCACCACGAGGTCGGCCCGGGCCAGCACGAGGTCGACTTCCGCTACGGCGAAGCCCTGACGACTGCCGACAGCATCGTCACCTTCCGCACGGTGGTCAAACGCATCGCCATGAACCACGGCCTGCACGCCACCTTCATGCCCAAACCCGTACACGGCCAGGCCGGCTCCGGCATGCACACCCACGTCTCACTGTTCAAGGACGGCGAGAACGCCTTCTACGACGAGAACGGTGAGTACGGCCTCAGCGAGACCGCCCATCAGTTCATCGCAGGCGTACTGCAGCACGCGGCGGGCATCGCCGCCATCACGAACCCGACCGTCAACAGCTACAAGCGGCTGACCCCCGGGTTCGAGGCCCCTACCAACATCGCCTGGTCAGCTTCCAACCGCAGTGCCATGATCCGCATCCCGGCACGCCGCGGTACCGGCACGCGCATGGAACTGCGCATGCCCGATCCGACCTGCAACCCTTACCTGGCACTGACGGTCATCCTCGCGGCCGGCCTGGAAGGCATCGAGAAGCAGCTCGTACCGCCGCCTGCCATCCAGCGGAACATCTACCACATGACTGCCCGCGAACGGACCCGCCACCGCATCCGTCAGCTGCCCGCCACCCTGCGCGAAGCGATGGGCGTCATGCAGCGTGACCGCGTCGTGCGTGCGGCGCTCGGTGAACACCTGTTCGCGAAGTACGTTGAAGCGAAGACGCTCGAGTACGACGATTACCGCATCAGCGTCCACCAGTGGGAGCTCGACCGTTACCTGGCTGAGTACTGAGCAACGCGGTTAAGCTGGTTGCATGAGAGGTGCGCAGGAGAGTTTCACCGTTGTGGGCTGTGATCCCGGTCTCGCCAACCTGGGACTGGGAGCAGTCCGCGAGACGGGCCGCGACGTCAGCTGGCTCGGCGCTGAACTCCTGCGCACCAGTCCACGCCAGGACAGCGGTGTGCGGCTGCAGGTGCTCCACTCAGGAGTGCTGGCGTTCCTGCGCACCCACCGGCCTGACGCGCTCGCCATCGAAGCGCAGTACTTCCACCAGCAGAAAGACACGGCTTTCAAGGTCGGTCAGGCTGTCGGGGTGGCCCTGCTGGCCGCCGCGGCACTGGACATCCCCGTGTACGAGTACGGGCCGCTGCAGGTCAAGCAGGCACTGGTCGGTTCAGGCCGGGCGAGCAAGGACCAGGTACTGTTCATGGTCCGGGCGCTGCTCGGCAGTGAGGCAGCGGGGCTCAGCCATCACGCGGGCGACGCGCTCGCACTGGCCCTCACCCATCTGAACGCACGCCGGCTGCCCGCAGCAGCCTGGGCCAGCGCCAGCCGCTGAACCGGGCAGCAGCCTGCAGGGCAGCCCACAGTTCAGCTCCGGCGGCCGGTCCGGCCTTCAGTCCACCCTGAAACGCGAGGGCAGCAGCCAGCCGTTCGGACTGTTCCTGCCTGAACCACTCTTCACCGCCATGTTCATGCACGTGCAGCCAGTCACGGACCGGCGGCGCGGACCAGCGCGCCGGGACGTGGCGCTGCGGCTGCTGCGGCAGCCAGACCGGTGCCCCGGGCGCGAGGCTGGCCAGATTCACGTCCAGTCCGGGCAGTCCCTGCACGAGCAGCCAGACAGTAAGCGGACCGTCCAGCTGCCGGGCCGCTTCCTGCAGCGGTCCGGCCGCCAGCCCGCGCAGCCGGCGGGACCGGTCACGTACCAGCTCCACGACCCGGCCGCTCAGGCCCGCCACTTGCGGCGGTTCCATGGTTCCACCGTCAGCCGTGTTCAGCAGCCAGTCCCGGAGCGGCTGCAGGGCCAGGCTCTCAGCCGCGGCAGCCAGGTCGGGGTAGCCGCCGTCGCCCAGCCGGCTGTACGGCACGCCTTCCCCGTCTGCCAGGAAACGCAGGTCCAGCAGGACGCGCGCCTGCCACGGTGCCAGCTGCAGCGTCAGGCCTTCCTGCTGCAGCCGCTCCGTGCTGCGCACGTACCAGCAGCCGTCGCTGCTGTCACGCCACGCCAGCAGCTCCCCCACCCCGGCAGCGGACCCGACCGCTTCAAAGAGGCTGCTGCCGCTGAGTGAACCGTCGGGGCGCAGGCGCGGCACGGTCATGTGCAGACGGGCAGTCACCGGCGCCGCCGAGTTGTTGACAGCCACGACCGAGCAGTCCCGGCCCACCCCGTTGCTGAAAGCCACGACCGGACTGTCAGGGCTGACTTCGAACAGTTCGAACCGGTCAGCGGCTGCGAACTGGCTGCGGCGCCGCAGGAGCGGGAATATGTCTGACGCATGCCGGCCGGCCACATCAGCCCGCACTGTCTCGGCCGTACGGGCGGCCCGGAACTCCATGCCGTACTTCTCGCTCAGGCCTTCCACCTGACCGTGTCCGAACATGGGCAGGCCCGGCAACGTGCTGAGCAGGGTGCACACCGCGAAGTAGCGGTCCCCGGTACCGAACTGCGCTGCAGCGCTCTCTTCATCGGGGTTGTTCATGAAGTTGACGAACCGGGCCAGACTGGCCGGATCAGTGGCCAGGTTCCGGGCCAGGAACTCCCGGAAACCCGCGTTGTCACCGTCACGCAGCATGTGCATGAACGCGCTGCTGTAAACGCGGTGCATGCCCAGGTTCCGCACGAAGTAACCTTCCAGCATCCAGAACGCCTCAGCGATGAGCAGCGTCCCGGGCGCCTCACGGCTCAGCCGCGCGGTCGCTTCGCTCCAGAACTCCCCGTCCAGCAGTGCACCGAACCGTTCATCACTCATTGCGCCATGGCGGGCCCGTGATGCGACCGCGCCGGCCTCGCCGGGCGGCGGGTACCAGAGGCGGCGCACGTGCCTGCGGACGAGGGTCATGGCCGCATCGAAACGGATGACCGGGAAGCTGCGGGCGACCTGCACCATCGTGTCGATCACCGCACTGCGCACCTCTGGCTGGAGGTAATCGAGCTGGGCGGTGTCGTTCCAGGGCAGGCCGGTGCCGTCGTTACCGTGATAGATGTAGCGCCGTTCACCGGTCGCCGTGTCGCGGCGCTCGAACACCACCGCCGCGTCACTGCCATCCCAGTAATGGTCCTCGAGCCTTATCTCCATGCGAGGGTCTGCAGACAGGTCAGGGCCGCTGAACGAGTAGCTGCTGAACGGCGGCCTGTCCACCTGGATGAACCGGTCAGGGTGTTCCGCCACCCAGCGGGAGTCGAGTCCGGTGTGGTTGGGAACCATGTCGCCCGCCAGCCGCAGGCCGCAGCGGGCGGCCCTGTCCCTGAGCACCGCGAGTGCCGCCTCGCCACCGAGCGACGGTTCGATCACGTATTCAGCGATGGAGTAGGCGGACGCCTCGGCGTCCGGCTGGCCCCGGCGGCGCTTAATCGACTTCGAAGCCGGGCTGCGTTTCCAGAGGCCGATGAGCCACAGTACCGTGAAACCGCTGTCGGCCAGTTCCTGCAGGGCCACTTCCGGGATGCGGTCCAGCGTACTTATGTCCTCACCGAACCGGTCGCTCAGCTGCTGCAGCCACACCAGACAGCTCTTCGCGACCATGACCGCGGCCGTCATCCAGGCTTCATCCGCCGCACGTTGTTCCGCGGCGTGCAGTCCGGGCAGGGTCATGCTGCCCGCAGCCGGTGCACCCGAGGGCGGGCCCGGTGGGCCCGGACTGAAACGGGCTGCCCCGGCCTCGCCCAGTTCAGCAAGCGCCAGCAGCAGCTGCTGCTCAAGGCCCGGGTGACTGTCCGTCAGCACACTGCCGAGCTGCTGCTGCAGGAAGCGCAGCTGGCCACTGAGTGAGTGGGGTTCAGTTTCCTGCGCGGCGAGCAGTGTGCGCAGTGCACTCAGGTCCGTGCCCGTCAGCGGGTCGGCGCCACCTTTGGTTGCCGCGGTCAGCAGGCCGTCCAGGCGGCTGTAAGCACGTTCACTCAGGAGCTCACGGTCGTTCAGCAGCGGCGCCAGTTCCTGCAGCGCGGGGTTCAGGTTGTGAAGCCTCAGCAGCAGCGATTCCTCCAGCACCGCAGGCAGTGACAGGGGTGCTCCGCTGACGTTCCCGGGCGGGAAGTACCTGCCGAAGGTGACGGCCAGGCTGTGCAGTGACCGGGCAGTGAGTCCGGGTGCGGTGAGCAGGAACGGCAGGTCGAGCGCACCGGTGGCGCTGAGCTGCTGCAGCTGCACGTGCTGCAGCTCATGGAGCGTCGCGGCAGCCGACAGTCTGGCTGCACCCAGCCCGGGCGAGCCGCGCTGGCGCAGCCAGCCAGCGAGCTGTTCGAACGCCGCCTGATCCTTAAGGGCGAGTGCCCCTGAGAGGCTGAACAGGTGGGCGGGCAGACCCAGTTCCTCGCGCGGTTCCTTACGCACGTGGAAATCCCGGCTGACCGGGCGTCCTGCAGCTGCACTGGCGCTCATGACGGAATCTTAACCGGGGCCACAGGGAACCGGCGGCGGGCTGCGTTTACAATGGGCCCGTGACATCACTCAGAACTGCAGGCCGGCTGCTGCTACTGCTGCTGTTCCTGACCGCCTGTGCCGGCGAGCTGAACACCCCCGGTGAAGCGCTCCGTCTGCTTGGCAGCTCGCTCGGGGACGCTTTCATCGGCGAACCGTACGAGGAGTCGCTGCGGGCTGCTGGTGGCCTGAGGCCGTACAGCTTCGAGATCGCTTCCGGCAGCCTGCCGCCCGGACTGGCACTCGAGGCCGGCATCGTTCGCGGAGTACCGACCGAGACCGGCACGTTCACCTTCATGATCAGTGTCAGTGACGGCAACCTGTCCAGCACAGTGCAGGAGTACCGGCTCCGGGTCACTGAACTGCCACCCGTCAGTCTGGAGCTGACCATCCCAGATACCGAGATGCGCAATGCCTTCACCGTGAGGGTAGGTGTGCAGGAAGCCCGCGACCTTGCTGGCTTCAGCACCAGGCTGCGCTGGGATCCCCAGAAGTTCCGTTACGTCGAAGGCAGCCTGAGCGGCAGCCACGAGAGCTGGGCGCTGTTCGCAGACACCGGTGACGGCTGGCTGCAGGCTGACGTCGCCTGGCTCAGCTCCACCTACAGTGGCGGGCGCCAGGTGTTCACTTTCCGCCTCGAGCCGCTGGAACCCGCCCGGCCGGGACTTGCTGCGGCCACCGTCTTCGCACGCAGCGGCGCTGACGGGCTCAGCTTCTATGAACAGTCGGCCGGCGCCCGGCTGCCTGCGGTGCGGCCGACCACACCAGCACCGGCCGTCCCTGACGAGCCAGCTGAGACACCACAGCCTGAAGGGAACGATGAACCATGAACCGACTGCAGATGCGGATCATCCTCTGCTGCACTGTCCTGCTCTGCGCAGCTGCTGTCGCTTCGGCCACGACTTTCCGGCATCTCGAACCGGCTGAACTGACGGCAGCCGCTGAGCTGGCTTTCAGCGGGACGGTGCTGTCGACCGATGTGGAGCTCCGCGACGGTGAACCGTGGACCATCGTCACGTTCGCAGTGACCACCCTGCTCAGGGACACGGAAACCGGTGCCGTTGAAGACGGTCGCCTCAGCCTGGCTTTCCTGGGCGGCTCGGTCGCCGGTCAGCAGCTGAACGTGGCTCTCATGCCCGGTTTCGAAGCCGGTCAGCAGGTGCTGCTCCTGGCTTACGCGGACGAGTACTGGTCTCCTGTTGTCGGTTTCGCCCAGGGCGTCTGGTGGCTGTCGGATACGGGCCAGTGGCTCGACATGTGGAACGTGCCCCTCGGTCTGAGTGAAGACGGTGAGCTCGTCCGGGGCGAGGCAAGCGGGGCAGCCGAAGTCGAAGACCATCTTGCCGGCCTGCTGGAGCGTCCCTGATGCACCGCACCGCAAGCCTGCTCTCCTTACTGCTCCTGAGTTGCAGCGCGCTGGCTGAGCCGCTTTACCGTGTCGACAGTGGGGGCGGACCGCTCAGCCTGTTCGAAGACGTGGCCGCTGCCTTCCAGCTGTGGGAGGAGGCCGGTGCTCCGCCCGGTGCTGCTGAAGACCCGGCTGCCGTGAACCTGTTCCGCTTCGCAGATCCGGCTGTCATGGGTCCTGACCTCGTGTCCGCCACCCTGCAGCGGACCGGCGGACCCGTGCAGCTGGAAGTCGTGCTGCAGCCTGAGCTGTACCGTGACCAGCCAGCCGCGCTTCTGCATGAGAGCGGCCTGGTGCTGGGCCTGCGGACCGCCACCGAAGGTGTCATGCAGCCTGCCCTGTCTCAGGATGCGCCGCAACGGCCCCAGGAGGCAGACGTGCGGCAGCTTGGCGAGCTCGCGACCCTGGTGCCGGGCGACCTGGACGGTGATGGCGTGGTCGGTTTCACTGACCTGCTGCTGCTCGCCGCCAGTTTCGGCCAGCGCGGTGTGAACCAGCCGGCTGACCTGGACGGTGACGGTGTCGTCAGTGAAGCTGACCTGGTGCTGCTGCGTGAACTTTACGGATTCACTGAACCGGCCCGTCCCGCAGCCGGAGACGCTGCGCCGGACAGTGCTGCGCCGGACAGTGCAGCGCCGGACAGTGCAGCGCCGGACCCGGAGCTGCCGTCAGTTCCTGAACCGGCTGGCGGGCCCGGGTCACCGGAACGGTCAGCTGAGCCGCCGGCCGGCGCGGATCAGCAGTAACGCAGTTCAGTTTTCAGAAGCCGCTGCGGCGGACCGTGCCCGGGTCGGTCGACAGGCCGGTGTCCCGGAGCGTGCCGTCCCTGAGCCAGATCACAGCCAGTTCCTGGTCACCGCGTACGCAGATGAGGGTGCCGCTGCCGAGCGGTTCGATCAGGTAGTCAGTGAACGAGCCAAGCGTGCGGCCCGGCAGCATGACGACCATGCTCTCCTGGGCTGACTCGCCGCGGCCGCGGTACTGACGGATGGTCAGACTCGTGCTGCCCGCCTGTACGCTCAGCGGGTCACCGGTGAGCGGGTAGACGAACGAATCGGCACCCTCGAGCCGGTCGAGCAGGGTGGACAGGTCACTTGGCGCCACACTCAGTGCCGTGTG
>CAYPKV010000055.1:0-14249 GCA_964411415.1 uncultured bacterium | reverse complement strand
GTGTCCTGGCAGTTCAGGGCAGCTGAGTACCAGCGGGCCAGCTGACGCCGGCCGACACCTTCGGGGCCGCTGATGAGCAGCGCCCGGGCCGGCAGGCCCACAAGCAGGCTGCGCGCGTCTTCATGGCCGCGCAGCTGCCAGGGCAGGCCCTGAACTTCAGTAACCATGGGCGAGCCGTTCCACGAGCGGAACCGGGTAATCGAGCTCCAGCATGGCCTGCTGTACTTTCACAACGTCGTACGCCACGCGCCTGACCTCGACCGTCCGCTGGTCGGTATCGAATATGCCGTAGCTGGCCAGGGGAGAACCGTCGCGGGGCTGGCCGACCGAACCGGGGTTGAAGAACGCCCGGACGTTCGGGGCGAGCCGGTAACCGCAGCGCTCTGCCCGCAGTGGCACGTGCCGCCAGAGCTCCTCGCCTTCGGTCTTCAGGCCGGCATAAACGACCGGCACGTGGGTGTGGCCGAACAGGCATACGTCGCGGGTCAGCCACTGTGAGTTCGCCTGGGCCTGCATGAGTGTGTCCAGGTACTCCCAGCGTTCGCGCAGTCCGCCATGGACTGCCTGCCAGCTGACCCCTTCGAACGAAGGGGTCAGGTTGCGCAGCCAGCTGAGGCTGGCCGGAGACAGTTCCTGACGGTGACGGCGCAGCACCCGCTCGACGATCCCGTCGACCCGGCGCAATTCGCTTGCGCTGACTCCCTGCTCGAGCAGCATCGCGTCGTGGTTGCCCATCAGACTTACCACCGGCCGCAGGCTCATGAGCAGCTGCACGCATTCCTCGGCCTCGTGGCCGTAACCAACGACGTCGCCGAGGAAGATGACTGCGTCGTAATGCTGGGTCGCAGCGTCCTCAAGCACGGCCCTGAACGCCTCCAGGTTCGCGTGGATGTCGCTCAGCACCATGTAACGCATTGAACGCAAAGATAACACCTGCCAACGCAGCAGGCCGTGTGCCGGCAGGCGGTTCCCGCGCTTATAATCAGCTGGATGTTCCGGCCCGCGCTTTTCGCGTTCCTCACGCTGCTCACGGTATTGCTGTGGCCGACGGCGCTGGCGGTCGACATCGCCATCCCCGATCTGGGCAGGCGTGGCGACCTTCCGGAAGGCCTTACCCAGACGTTCACTCGGCACCTGCGGCAGGAAGTGGGCGCCACCGGCCTCGCCGTTGATGAGGCCAGTCTGGTGACTGAGGGGATCGCCGGCAGCCTTGACCCCTTCTATACGATGCTGGCAGCACGCCTGCTGGGAACCCGTTACGCCCTCAGTGGCGAGATTGCGGCTTCGGCCGGCTCAGACACCCGCTTCACGGTCAACCTGCTGCTCGTCGACACGGAGCAGGAACGGCACAGCGACGTCATCAGCCGGCCCCTGCAGCTGCAGGAGATGAGTCAGGTGGCCCGTGAGCTGGCCCGTGAGATCCTGGCGTTCACAGACCTGTCGCAGTCGCTGCCCAGCGGTGACTCCGGCCTGTTCATAAGCAGCGAACCTTCCGGCGCGTCGGTGTACATAAACGGTCTGCTGGTCGGCTCGACCGGCGACCTGAACATGCTCGAGCTGACCCCCGGCCGTTACCAGATAGAGCTGCGCCTGGATGGTTACCTGCCGGCCACCCGGGTCGAAGAGCTGCGCTCAGGTGCCAGTGCGTTCCCGCACTTCCGGCTGACCCGGATAATCGGTGGCAGCGCCCAGGTGAGCAGCAGTCCACCGGCCGAGGTTTACTACGGTGGCGAACACATGGGCACGACTCCGCTCAACCTGGCGCTGCCGGCTGGGATCCAGCAGCTGGAACTGCGCCGGGAAGGTTTCCGGGACACACCAGTCAACGTCGACGTGCGGAACAACCGGGTGACCCGCGTGTCGGTCGAGCTGGCACCCGTGCGGGAACCGCTCGTGTGGTGGGATCCGGTGGAAGGCGTGCAGATCTACATCGACGGTGAACTGCAGACCGGTACCGCGGCGACTGACCTGCGCCCCGGCCGGGTCACGTTCCGCATCTGGCGCGATGGCACCAGTCTCGATTACACGATGGTGCTGCCGCTGACCGGAGCGTTCCGGCTCGACACCGAGCTCGGTGCACTCACGCCACTGCGCCAGCCCTGAACAGGCGAATCTAGTCGAGTGGCACGCTCACGCTGACCCCTGCCGTGAGCAGCGCCGCCGGAGCTCGCATGTGGAAGCCGATCTCAACACCCAGACCGTGCACCGTCCCGTTCCAGGCTGCCTGCAGATCCAGCTGCGTGGCTTCTTGACGCCACGGTTCCAGCTGCAGGCTGGCCTGCACTGTACCGCCAGCCAGGTCGTCCTGCACAGTGAAACTCAGCCCGGGACTGAACCAGTCTGCGTTCCCGCCCAGTTGCAGCAGCAACTGCCAGGCGGCAGCGCGGCCCCGGTCGATGCGCAGGCCCGCCCCCGCGGCTGACCAGACAGCCGGTGCTGCCGGACCGAACGGCACCAGTGTCGTCACGTTCAGGATGAGCTCATGCGGACCGCCGGCGATCCTCGGCAGCTGCAGCTGCAGCGGCAGGAGCAGCGTGCCGCTGCCGGCGCGCAGGTCGAGCGACGGATCGACACTGATGGTAAGAGCGCGGCTGACGCGCCAGCTGGCTCCGGCCTGGACCCCCAGTGCCGGCCGGCCGCGCAGTGGCGCCGGCTGCCCGAAGTTGCTGTCAGGTGGCCGGACGGCCGGGAGGTCGTCACTGTCGGCAGCCCAGCCACGCAGCCGCACGGCCACCGGGCCGAGGCTGCCGCGGGCGGACAGCTGCAGCAGGTAACGTCCGTCCGTCGCGACTGAGCCATCAGCATCGATGATGACGTTGCCGAGCGGACCGAACTGGGTGGTGTTGCGCAGGTGCACGCTCAGGCCCGGTGACCGCTGCCACCAGATGCCCAGGCTCGCCCGGCCCGCAGGCAGGGCGAAGTCGGTCAGGGCGATACCGGCAAGGTACGGCTGGCTGCCGCCGACCGAGAAGACCAGGCTGCCGGCCTGGGCGGAAGTGGCGATGACGGCGGTCAGCAGGGCGGTCAGAAGGCGTGCGGGCAGCTTCACGCCTGCAGGTTAACCCCTGATCCTTCCGACAGCGCGGAGCTGAGTTCCGGAGTGGGCCGGTTACAATGTACGTATCGTGACCCCCAACCGAAAAGGAGATCAGTGACCATGGAGATCCTTGGCCGCCTGACCGTGCATCCGGTACTGCCCGAACGCATCTCAAGACTGGATGAGCTGGCAGCGAACCTGTACTGGACGTGGGTGCCTGCCGCCCGCAAACTGTTCCGTGACCTGGATCCCGAGCTGTGGCATCTGGTTCAGGACAGCCCTGTTTCCTTCTTGCGCGAAGTGCCCCAGGCGACCCTGGATCAGGCCGCAGCAGACGAAGAGTTCCTGAGCGCGTTCGATTCGGTGCTGGCTGATTTCGATGCCTACATGGCCGCCCCGGCCTGGAACGGAATCGCCGGCCGTGAAGACGACCTGTACGCTTACTTCTGCGCCGAGTACGGCTGGCATGAGTCCATCCCCGTCTACTCGGGTGGCCTGGGCATCCTGGCTGGCGACCACACCAAAGCAGCTTCTGACCTGGGCCTGCCGTTCGTGGGCATCGGCATGTGGTACCCGGAAGGTTACTTCCATCAGCGTGTCGCTGAAGACGGCAGTCAGGAAGCCGTGTACCAGGGCCGGGCCCCCCGCGACCTGCCGTTCACACTCGTACGTGATGCCGATGGCTCCGAAGTGACCGTTGCCGTCAGCATATTCGGCCGGCAGGTCAACCTGCGTGCCTGGCTCGTTCAGGTCGGCCGCGCCCGCGTGTACCTGCTTGATTCCGACTTCGCAGCCAACACTCCGGAGGACCGCGGCCTGCTGCGGCGACTTTACGGTGGTGACATCCGCACCCGCATCGCCCAGGAGGCGGTGCTGGGCATAGGTGGCGTGCGTCTGCTGCGGCGGCTCGGCCTGAAGCCGTCGATGTGGCACATGAACGAAGGCCACAGTGCCTTCATGGTGCTCGAGCGGGCACGTGAACTGACCGCTCAGGGCCTGAGTTTCGCTGAGGCACGTGAGGCGGTCAGCGCCAGCACCCTGTTCACCGTCCACACCCCGGTCGCAGCAGGCAACGACGCCTTCGAGTTCGGGCTGGTGCACGAGTGCCTGGGCGACCTGTGGAGCGGCCTGGGACTGAGCCAGGCTGAGTTCGATGCGCTGGCGGAAGCGGATCAGGGCTGGGGCCCGGTCTACAGCATGCCGGCCCTGGCACTGCGCTTCAGCACGCACCGTAACGGTGTGGCTGAGCTGCACGGTGATACGAGCCGGCGCATCTGGGCGCACCTGTGGCCGGGAGTGCCGGTCAGTGAAGTGCCGGTCGGTCACGTCACCAACGGCGTTCACCGGGGTACGTGGATGGCCCGTGATGTTCAGAGCCTGCTGGACCGTGAGCTGGGCAGCGGCTGGCGCACCGCCGATGCCGCTGATGGCCTCTTCGACAGGCTGGAACAGGTCGACCAGGCTGAGTTCTGGGCCATGCGTCAGTCGCTCAAGAAGCAGAGCCTGCGCTTCCTGCGCCGGCGGCTGGCCGGCCAGCTCAGGCGCCGGCACGCTTCCAGCAGCGAGCTCGAGCACGCTTCCTCACTGTTCGATCCGGAGGCGCTCACCATCGGCTTCGCCCGTCGTTTCGCCACCTACAAACGTGCGACCCTCATCTTCCAGGACCTGGACAGGCTGGAGCGTCTGCTCACCGATCCGGAACGTCCCGTCCAGCTGGTGTTCGCCGGCAAGGCCCACCCGGCCGACAAGCCGGGACAGGAGCTGATCCGCCAGATCGACAGCCTCTCACGCGACCCGCGATTCCGTAACCGCATCCTGTTCGTCGAGGATTACGACATGGCAGTGGGCCGGGCGCTCACCCGGGGCGTGGACGTCTGGCTGAACAACCCGCGCCGGCCTCTCGAGGCGTCCGGTACGAGCGGTGAGAAAGCCGCGATGAACGGTGTGCTGAACCTGTCGGTACTGGACGGCTGGTGGCCGGAAGGTTTCGACGGCCTCAACGGCTGGGCGTTCGGCTGGACCGAACCGTACACGGACACGGAGCATGTTGACCGCAACGACGCCCAGGAGCTGATGGACCTGCTCGAGAAAGAAGTCGTGCCGCTGTTCTACGACCGGGACAGCCGCGGCGTTCCGGACGGCTGGGTACGTCGCTCCGTCCGGGCGGTACGGTCCATCGCGCCGCAGTTCTCTGCCCGGCGCATGGTGCAGGACTACACACTGAAACATTACGTGCCGCTGTCGGACCGTTCGCGCAGCTTCAGTGCTGACGGTTACCGCAGCGCCCGGGAGCTGAGCGCCTGGCGTGCTGAGCAGGCTGCTTTCTGGCCCGGAGTCTCAGCGGTCGCCTCAGTGAGCGGCGACGGCCGTCTGGACCGTGAGCTCGAGGTAAGTGCCCGGGTGACCGGCGTGCCGGCCGGGGCAGACGTCAGCGTTGAACTGCTGTATGCACCGGCCGGAACACTGGCTGACGGCCCGTTCAGGACCGTGCAGCTCAGTGGCAGCGGCTCAGATTACTCGGCCCGGTTCCGGCCGGAACTGAGCGGCACCCTGGACTGCGCGGTGCGGGTGCGGGCGCTGAACCCGCTGCTCGGACACGCGGCCGATGGCGGTTTCGTCGTGTGGGCGGCGCCGGCTCAGGACGACTGAACCGGCTGGTCCGTGACCAGCAGCAGTTCTTCACGGGCGCGGATGGCCCGGGCAGGCTGATCCCTGTCCGGGCCATCCGGCTGGCTGGCGACCAGCGTGCGCAGCGCCGGCAGCTTGTCGGCACCGGCGACCAGGAACAGCACTGTCCGGCTGCTGCTCAGCGCTCCGGCGGTCAGGCTGAGCCGCTCCGAGCTGACACCGGCCGGGCTGCTGGCGACCGTCAGGCCACGGGCCTGTACGGCGCCGGTGCCGGGGAACAGGCTGGCCGTATGGCCATCGCTGCCCAGGCCCAGCAGCGTGACGTCGAACAGCGCATCGAGCCCGAGCGTGCTCTGCAGTACGTCACTGTAAGCCTCAGCGCTGGCGGTTGAACTGTCCAGGATCGGCCACGGATGCACGTTGCCTTCCGGGATGTCGATCCAGTCAAGCAGGGCACGCCGCGCGGCTCCGTAGTTGCTGTCGGGATGATCGTGGGGAACGAAGCGCTCATCACCCCAGAACACGTGGATGCGCGACCACGGCAGTTCGGTGCGGGTCAGGAGGCTGTACAGTTTAAGCGGCGTCGAACCGCCGGACAGGACGAAGGTGGCTGAACCACGGGCGTCGACGGCTGCCTGCAGACGTTCGGTGCACAGCTGAAGCGCCGTCTCAGCGACGTTGTCAGCGTGAATCACTTTCGGAGTCATCACCCATACTAAGCCTGTGGCATATTGGCTGCATGAGCTTGAGAGACAGGGCAATGACGCTGATGGAAGAGTGGACGCAGTCTGAGAGCCTGCGCAAGCACATGCTGTCCGTCGCGGCAGCGATGGAAGCAGCCGCGTTGCGGGCGGGGGAGGACACCGACCTGTGGGTGGCGACCGGCCTGCTGCACGACTTCGATTACGAGCGGTACCCGGACCTCGGTCACGACGGGCATCCCGGTGTCGGGGTCGCCCACCTGCTGGCGGAAGGCTGGCCCGAAGTGCTTTGTGACGCGATCATGGGTCATGCCGGTGATGAGCTCGGCGTGCCCCGCACGACCCTGCTGGCGAAGACGCTTTACGCCTGCGATGAGTTAACCGGCCTGATCACTGCTGCGGTGCTCGTGCGGCCTGACCGCGACATCCGCCAGCTGACCATACCCAGCCTGCGCAAGAAGTTCAGGTCGAAGTCGTTCGCCGCCGGCGTCAACCGCGACGACGTGGAACGCGGTGCTGCTGAACTCGGCGTCGACCTGTGGGAGCATGCGGAGTTCGTACTCACGGCGATGCAGGATCGTGCGGAGCAGCTCGGCCTGGCCGGAAACTAAAGCCCCCGCCAGTTGAGGCTCAGGCCGCCTTCACTGCGCAGTGGCGGCCACACGACTGCACTGACGCGGCCAGCGACGCTGCCCGCGGCAACAGGTCCGTACGAGCGGGAGTCGTGCGAACCGTACGGGTAACGGTTGTCGCCCAGCACGAAGAAAGCGTCTTCCGGAACGGTCACCTCACCCATCGCGAAACTGCCTTTCCAGACGCCGTCCAGGTACGGTTCGGCCAGTTCGGTGCCGTTTATCAGGACGGTGCCCTGACGGATGGACACGGTCTCGCCCGGCAGGCCGACGATACGCTTGATAACCCAGGGACAGCGCACGTTGCAGGTCGCCCGCGGGTCAGGGAAGAACACGACATCGCCACGCTGCCAGTCCCGGCTGCCCAGCCGGTTCAGCCACACCTCGTAACGCGGCACGAGGGCGCGTTCACCGTCCATCAAGGTCGGTTCCATCGATGAGCCACTTATGCCGACGGTCGTGAACAGGAACAGGTTCACCGCCAGGGCTGCCAGCAGGACGAACAGCCAGCTGAGCACGGCTGAACGTGTGCGGGGCCCGGGTTCAGCCATTTGCTTCAGTCAGCCGGAGCGTCAGGTATCGCTTCGAAAGCCTCAGGCGGGCGCAGCAGGCGCCAGTTCCACTCACCGTCACGGCGGGGCGGCCAGATGACCGAAGAGGCCCGGCCGGCCACTGTCAGCGCCGGGACAGGACCGAAGTAACGTGAATCCTCGCTGCCGCCACGCGAGCTCTGGCGGTTGTCGCCCATCAGGAAGTAGTGGCCTTCCGGCACGATGAGGTCGAGAACGAACGGCTGACCCTCAGGAGCGTCTTCGGGCACGGGAGCCAGGTTGTCGATCGTACTGCCGTAGTAAAGCTGCACCCAGCGGTCACTGAGCGGCAGGGCGAGCGGCGTGTAGTTGCTGCGTGGCAGGTCCGGCACGGCGACCCCGCTGGCGGTGCGGTTGAAGCCGATGCTGAAGCCGGTCACTTCCCCGTTCTGGGCGGTCACGACCGGGAAGTTGATGGGGTCAGGGACGATCTCCCCGCTGTCAGTGATGAAACCCTGATCGATGGGATGACCGTTGACGATGACCTGGCCGGCTTCGATGCGCACGTGGTCACCGGGTACGCCGATGACGCGTTTGATGAAGAACTGCAGGCGCCGGCCGTCCTGGGCCGTCGGTGCGTTCTGCGGTTCACGCACGACCACGATCTCGCCACGTTCGTAATCGCCCAGGATGCCAAGGCGACGCAGCCAGTTGTCGTACTTGGGGATGAACACGCGGTCGCCTGTCAGGAGCGACTGGAGCATGTTGCGGGAGCCTACGCCGCCGTCCAGGTTCGGCTGCATGCTCGAACCGACCACGCCTACGGTGTTGAACAGGAAGGTCACGACCAGGTAGGCGATAGCGAGCGCTTCCGCGTAACCTCTCACTTCACGCCAGAACCTGTTGCCGGCCGGCGGTTTCTTCGTCTCGGACATGAGGGACAGTGTACCGCTCCTGCGCTTCAGTCCTGCAGGTATCCGGCAGCGCGGACCGCTTCACGGGCGGCGGCCTCGCCACGGTCGATGATCTCGCCTGCTTCCCAGAACGACTCGAGGCGGATCCCGTCCAGCGCCATGTGGATGTGCAGGTTGGCAGGATGCAGCGTGTACTGGATGTCGGTCAGGATCGACTGGCTTATGTCGCTGCTGCGCAGCAGCATCTGCAGGATGGGGTTGCGCCGCTCCAGACGCACCGTCGCCAGCATCCGCTCCCACCAGTGGCCTTCTTCGGCCGGGGACACGTACGTGGCCTGCCGCTGTGGTGTGACGTTGGAAGCGACGGTCCAGTTGGCGCCCAGGTAGGCTGCTGCGTCGACCGGCAGGTTGTTCACGATCCCCCCGTCGGCCAGTACCCGCCCACGGTAGGCGATCGGTTCGAACGCCCCGGGGAAGCTGCTGGATGCCCGGACTGCGGTTACCAGGTCGCCGTCGGTGATGATCACCTGTTCACCGGTCTCGATGTCCGTCGTGGTCACGGCAAGGGGTACCTTCAGCGCACTGAAGTCATGCGGCAGGTGCTCGGCCAGGAAGGTGGCCAGGCGGTCGCCTTTAAGCACCCCGCCCATCATGCTGAAGTCGATTATGTCCCGCAGTCCGGTGTGGGTCGCCAGGTCGGTTATCTCCTGCGGAGTCAGGCCACTTGCGTAGAACGCACCGATGATGGCACCCATGGAAGTACCGGCGATCACATCCGGAACGATGCCGGCTTCCTCCAGCACCCGCAGCACGCCGATGTGTGCGAAGCCACGGGCTCCGCCACCTGAGAGGATCAGTCCTATGGTCCTTTTACGGCCGGTCTGTTTCATTGCCAGCACTGTAACGGGTCGCGCACTGCAACAGCGCACGACCCGTTACGTCATTGAGAGTGTCCGTTACTCAGTTGTCGGACTGGGGTACGATCCGCAGGGTCACCGGTACGTCGATGCGTTCACCGTTGCGCAGTATGCCGAGTGTGACAGTGTCGCCATCACCAAGTGCGAACACCAGGTTCTGCAGCTGGGAACTGCTGCTGACGGGCGTGCCGTTGGCTTCGACGATGATGTCGGTGGGAACCGGGATGCCTTCGCTCAGTCCGCGCATCGTCACGGTCATGGCCGGGCCCTGCAGGCCGGCTTCTTCGGCAGCGCTGCCCGCCTCGACTTCGAGGATGGCCACGCCCTCTTCAGGCAGGCCGAGCTGCTGACGCAACTGCAGCGGGTAGTTGGCGATGTCCTGGATGCTGACGCCGAGCCGCGGCCGGTTCGGGATCGACTCCAGGCCGCCACGCAGCATATTGGGGATGTTGTCCGCGACGATGTCAGCGGGGATGGCGAAGCCGATTCCCAGGTTGCCGCGGTCGCCGGTGGCGCTGACGGTCGGCACGATCGCCGTGTTCACGCCGATCAGCCGGCCCTGTGAGTCAAGCAGCGGGCCACCTGAGTTGCCGGGGTTGATGGGCGCATCGGTCTGTACGAGCGGGAAGTCGACCTCCCCGATGTACGGGAAGTGGCGGCCCACCGCTGACACGATGCCGAGCGTGACCGTAGACTCGAAGCCGAACGGGTTGCCGATCGCGATCGCCTTCTGGCCGGGCCGCAGGCTGTCCGTGTCGGCGAACTCGATCGGTTCTGCTCCTGCGGGGATCTGGGACGGGTCGAGCGGGCGCAGCACTGCGAGGTCGTAGATGCTGCTGGCGCCCACGACTTCGACCGGCAGGTCCGGTCCGTTCGGGAACGACACGCTGATCGCAGAGCCGTCGGAGATGGTGGTGGTGCCGCTTTCGAGCGCGCCGCTCACGACGTGGAAGTTGGTCAGGATGTGACCATCATCGTCGATGAGGAAGCCGCTGCCCGCGGTCTCGCGGGCGGGGATGCTCTGCTGCTGGAACTGCGGCAGGAACTGGCGCATGAAATCCGGCAGCTGGTTGAATCCGAACGGGTCGGCATCAGCTGCCGACACGGTGCGGCCGGCGATGGTCACGTCAACGGCTACTACGCTGGGGCCGTAGCGTTCCACCACCTCGATGGTGTTGAGTTCGTATTGGAGCAGTCCGGCGTCACTGCCAGCTGTCTGCTGGGCCAGAACGCCCTGTCCCAGGGCCAGTAACGCGAACGCCGCCGCTGCGAGACGGCCCTTTACAGCAGGTTTGAAGCTGATCATGTGGCACTTCCTTTCACAACTTATTCCTGCCGGCGCCAGCGGTCCCGCGGGACGGGCACCCGGCATGAGAACAGTTCTCATTGTAGGAACGGCCGATGAGTCTTCAGGCAGTCATGGATTACAAAAATGTGACGCGTGTGACGGTGCCTTCACTCCTGCACAGCTTCTGCGCGCGGTATCATCACCGCATGAGCAGTGAATCCACCGCCAGCCTGGTACGCCGGGCGCTCGAGGACAGCGGGCTGGATGCCGAGACCATCGGCAACCTCGCCAGCAGCCTCGTCTGGCGCATCGGCCGGCTGTCAGACGAGTCTCCGGTCACGGTCCGGGTCGGATCGACCCAGGGGCTGCAGCAGTTCAGCGAACTGCCGCGCCTGCGTAACGCCAGCGACCAGGAGATTGAGGAAGCCCTGAGCGATGGCAGCCTCAGGGTCGAATGGGTGGGACCGCGCCTCTGAGCGCCTGACTCACTTACCTACGCAGAAGTTGGCGAAGATGTGTTCGAGCGTCTCGGCAGCGACGTCAGAGCGGCCGGTTATGGCTGCGAGGGCGGTCAGAGCGTCGGCGAGGTCGAGCGCTGCCAGGTCCTCGGGCGCCGACAGTGCACGGGTGACCGCTTCCCTGCACTGCTGCAGTGCCTCGACGTGACGGCCGCTGGTGACCCACAGTTCCTGATTGGCGGCAGCGGTGTCACCGAGCAGCCGGGCAGCAGCGAGCTCACGCAGTTCTTCGATGCCCTGCAGGCTGACGCTTGACACGTTCAGGTCGGCAGCAGGTTCAGTAGGAGCGGGGCTCAGGTCGGCCTTGGACCACACCACGATGCGCCGCTCCGGCGGGGCCAGCTGCAGCAGCTTCATGGTCTCTGCCGCGTCGGGGCGGTCAAGAGCCGGGTCAAGCACCACGATGACCAGGTCGGCTGCGGCAGCTTCGCGCAGGCTGGCGTCAACACCGCGGGCCTCGATGTCATCGCCTGTCTCGCGTACCCCGGCGGTATCCACGAGCGTGACCGGCAGGCCCAGCAGTTCGACCCGGGCCTCCAGGTAATCACGGGTCGTGCCGGGGGTGCTGCTGACGAGCGAGCGTTCGAAGCCGAGCAGTGCGTTCAGCAGGCTCGACTTGCCTGAGTTGGGCCGGCCGGCCAGCACCAGCCGCGCCCCGGTGCCGGCAAGGCGGCCCGCACGGGCACTGCCGAGCAGCCGGTCGATCTCGGCGGTCACCTGCAGGAGTGGCTGGCTGAACTCTGTGTCCTCGACACCTTCGTCCGGATAGTCCAGGCCCGCCTGCAGGCCGCCGTACACGCGGGTCAGTGTCGACTGCAGTGCATCGATGCGTTCGCTGAGACGCCCGCTCAGTCCCGTACGGGCACTGCGGCGGGCCAGTTCTGACTCAGCGTTGATCAGGTCGAGCACGCTCTCGGCCTGGGCCAGGTCGAGCCGGCCGTTGAGGTAGGCACGCAGGGTGAACTCGCCCGGGCCGGCCTGACGGGCGCCGCGGGCCAGGCAGGCATCCAGCAGCCGCCGCAGCACTGCGCTGCTGCCGTGCACCTGGAGTTCAGCTGCTTCCTGTCCCGTGTAGGAGCGTCCGTCGCGGAACACCAGCAGCAGTCCATCGTCTATGAGTTCGTCACCGTCGCTGAACTCACCGTAGGTGAACGTGCCGTGCCCGAGGCTGGTGACGCTGCGGCCTGAAGCGGGCGTGAACAGCTCGGCGGCCACTCGCAGGCTGTCAGGCCCGGAGAGGCGGATGACGCCGATGGCAGCAGCGCCCGGAGCGGTGGCGATCGCGGCGATGGTGTCTCGGGTAGGCGGCAGTGACATGGGCACAGCAGTATAGCAGCGGTCCAGCTGGCTTAGAATCCCAGGAATGACGTTCAGCAGGCGCGTGAAGCTGACCCTTGAGTTCGATGGCACCGGTTTCAGGGGCTGGCAGTGGCAGCCGACCGGCGAGCGTACTGTGCAGGGGGCACTGCAGGCGGCGTTCGCAGCCCTGCCCGGTGAACATTCCCAGGTGCACGGTGCCGGCCGCACAGACGCCGGTGTCCACGCCCTGGCGATGACCGCCCACGCTGACACCACCTCAGCGATACCGGATGAGAAGCTGCGGCTGGCCCTGAACGCCCACCTGCCACCAGACGTGAAAGTACTGGCGCTGGAGACGACCGGACCCGATTTCGAGGCGCAGTACTCCTGCACTTACCGCCGCTACCTGTACCGGCTGCGCGTCGTACGCGGCGATCCACGCGGCCTGGCGCTGGACCGGCACCGCGTACTGTCCGTGCACCGTCACCTCGACATCGCTGCGATGCAGGAAGCTGCGGCGCTCATAGCCGGCCGGCATGACTTCAGCGCCTTCGCCACCCAGGAGACGCGCAGCACGGTGCGTGAGGTGCTGCTGAGCGAACTGCGCAGCGAACGCGGTGAACTGCGCTACCACGTTGTCGCTGACGGTTTCCTCCGCAACATGATCAGGACCGTGGTCGGCACGCTTCTGTGGGTCGGCAAGGGCAAACTGAGCCCCGCCGACATCCCGCGCATAATCGGTCAGCGGGACCGGACCCTGGCGGGCCACAACGTATCGCCGTACGGCCTGTACTTCGTCGAAGCGGGTTACGGACCGTTCGACGCCGCCGCTTCGGAAGCGCTCCTGCCGGGGCGGCTGCTGTTCTGATGGCACAATGGGGAGCATGACTGAAGCAGAACAGCTTTACCGGGTCCGGCCGGTCACAGCCAGCGATGCTGCGCTGCTTGGAGAACTGGACGCGGGCTATTCCGCGCGGCTCGGCATCGAGACGACTGCGACCCCTGGCAGCGCCAGCTTCCACGCCCGTACCGGCCATTCGTTCATCGCCGAGGAGGCAGGGGAGGCGCTCGGCTTCGTGCTGGCCTCGGCGATCTGGACCGGGGGCAGGCCGCTCGTCCGGCTTGAGCGCCTGGCAGCCCGGGACGGGTCTTCCGTGGCTGTGCTGCAGGCGCTGCTGGCGGCACTCGTGAAGAGCGCGTACGACGCAGGTGTTTACGACCTGCTGGCTGAGGTTCCCCAGGCGGACGAAGCCGCTGCGGAAGCACTGAATGACAGTGGCTTCGCCGCTGCTCCGGTCAGCATGTTCACCAGGACGCTCGGTTCGCGGGGCCAGGGGGCACGGCAGTGACCGGGGCTCCCGTCCGGCAGCGCGTCCTCCTCGGCGTACGTGGCATGGATACGCAGGGCGCTGCCGAGCAGGTGACCGAGACGTTGCTGTCCCTGCCGGGAGTGAGCAGCGTAGAGGCAGGTACGGACAGCCAGGCGGTCGTCGAGTACGACAGCAGTGAGCTCACCGTCATGGACCTCATACGGCGCCTGCGCACCATCGGCTTCCTGGCCGGCATGGAGTGAGACGCAGCCGGGCCCCTGCCGGTTGTATGATGCCTGGAATGTACGGTTCTGAAGCTTCTGTCCCGGCCTGCCCGGCCGGGTGCCCGGGGAGCAGCTGCGGTGTCTGACACGGCAACCGCACCGGCCTTCAGCGCTTCCCAGCTGCTGGACGCCTTCTCCTTCGCCACCGACTGGCTCGGTGTCCACGTCGATGAAGTCAACGCCCTCAACGT
>CAYPKV010000054.1:0-14335 GCA_964411415.1 uncultured bacterium | reverse complement strand
CCAGGATGGTGATGCCTCGTTCACGCTCGATGCTGCCGGAGTCCATGACCCGGTCCTGGACCTGCTGGTTCTCGCGAAAGACGTGGGACTGCTTGAGCAGTCCGTCCACGATTGTTGTCTTGCCATGATCGACGTGGGCGATGATGGCGATGTTCCTGAATTCCATGCTGTTCTCTCTGCTGACGTCAGCTCCGGCTGCTGCAGGCCGGACTGGCACAGACGCCGGATCTGGATCGGTGTTCTTAAGCAGCGTTTCCGCTGCGGAACGGCCGTCGAAGGCAGCGGCTAAGGATACAACATCAGGCGGGAAAAGGCGGCATGGGCGGCAACATCAGGCCGGAACCGGCGGGGGTGTTCCGGAAACCGGAGCCCGCCGGGGTGCGTGATAGCATCAGCGCAGTCAGGCGTCAGTGGAGGGCGCACAGATGATCACGATGTACACGACACCAACCTGTTCCGACTGCGTCGTTACGAAGATGCACTTAGACCGACTCGGCATCGAGTACCGGGAGGTCGACATCACCGCTGATGAGACTGCCGCTGAGTACGTCATGAGTGTCAACGATGGCCGCCGCAGCGTACCGACGCTCGTCGTGGCCGGCAAGGCGACCAGCCTGTCGCGCTTCGAGCGGTCACGCTTCGACGCGTTCCTGGCCGAGCACGGCCTGCTGGAGCAAGACGCCGCCTGATGACTGGCGGAGCCGGAGCCGACCAGGCCGGCAAGGCCACGCGCGTACGCGGCATGTTCAACGACATCGCCGGCCGGTACGACCTGCTCAACCGGGTCCTCAGCCTCGGTCTGGACGTGCGCTGGCGCAGGGAAGCGGTCAGGCTCGGCCTGGAACGCGGTCCGGCTGACGTGCTTGACGTTGCGACCGGCACCGGTGACGTGGCGTTCGAACTGCGCCGCCAGGCGCCGGCCGTGCGCATCACCGGTCTGGACTTCTCCGAAGGCATGCTGGAGCTGGCGCGCGTCAAGGATGCCCGGCTTGGTGCCGGGGTCGAGTTCGTGAGCGGTGACGCACAGGAGCTGCCGTTCCCGGACGCGAGCTTCGACCTGGTGACCATCGCTTACGGCCTGCGTAACCTGGCTGAACCGGAACGTGGGCTCGCTGAGTTTCACCGGGTGCTCAGGCCCGGTGGCCGACTGGTGGTGCTGGAGTTCCCTCCGCCCCCCGGCGGGCTGTGGGGTTCGCTCATCCGGTTCTACTTCGCGAACGTGCTGCCGGTGATCGGTGGCCTTGTGTCAGGCAGCCGCTCTGCATACACTTACTTACCGACCTCGGTCGTGGAGTTCCTGGCACCGCAGGCACTGACCGGCTCGCTGCTGGCAGCGGGTTTCCACACCGTCACGCACCGGCTGCAGAGCTTCGGGCTTTCGGCCGTACACGTGGCCGACCGGGCCGGAGCAGGATCGGGCGCACAGCCCGGAAAGCAGGACTGAAACATGGATATCCGGCGCGAAGACATGAAGGGTTTCGAAGTCAACACGGACATTGCGCTGGTCGATCCGGACTGGGAGAACTTCGCAGGTACTCATGACCAGCGTTACGGCCTCGCCATCTCGCACCTCAAGAGCGTGGTCAGGGGCCGCAGCTACGACAACGCTGCCATGAAGGTGCGGGTCGGTGCCGGCGGCTACTACGTACAGTCACGGCAGTTCCCCGCAGCTTTCTTCGGCGACACCACCAAAGCGCGGGTCCGCTTCGTCAGTGACGACGAGGCCGCCGCAGTCGCCTGGGAAGCCGTAGCTCACTGGCGCAGCGGTGAAGCCGAATCTCTGACGTGCGTTTACCGCGGGAAAGACAGCCGGGAGTTCTTCTTCGGTTACCGACTGGGCGGCGTGCGCCGCTTCGAGTACGGCATGCTGCGTGCCCGTCCGGACGTGCACATGCGGGTGATGCTGAACGCGGCTGAACCGAGTGACCTGCTCGGTGGTGAGCGGCGGGGCGTGCTGATCCACCAGCAGCTCGAGGACGGCCGGCATGTGCTGATCACCGCGGCGGGCCGGCGCCAGCCGTACCCGGTACTGGGTTACAGCCCGCTCTGAACCGTGCATGACGTGGTCATCGTCGGTGCCGGACCGGCCGGCTGCAGTGCCGCCTGGGTGTGCGCTCAGGCCGGTCTGCAGGTGCTGCTGATCAGCGCCAACCTGGACGCGGTGTTCCTGGCTGACATGGATCCGCCACTGTTGGACGGGGCAGCTTCTGACTTCTGCCGGGCGCTTGACCTGCCGGCTGACGTGCCTGCCAGGGAAGCCCACCGCAGTGCCCGCTGGCTGCTGGAACAGCAGCCGGGCATCCACCTGCTGCAGGCGAGTGTGAGCGCCGTCCTCACCCGGGCAGGCCGGGTCAGTGGCGTGGAGACGTGGGAAGGCCCGACATTCACCGCGCCACTCGTCGGCCTGTGCGTGGGCAGCTTCCTGGACGCGCGTCTGGAGGCGGGTGCCCTGCAGGAAAGCGCCGGCCGGCCCGGTCAGATGGCTTACCCGGAACTGGCTGTCAACCTGCGGGAGCTGGGAGTGGAACTGCGGCAGGCGCAGTACGGCTTCGAGGCGGGTGCCGGGCCGGGCACCGTCACGTCGTACGTGCTGGAGTCAGCAGGGCAGGCAGCCGTGCTGCTGGAACAGCCGGCCGGTCTCGGCGCAGCCGGGTTCTGCGTGGATCCGCACGTCACCTTCAGCGGTGCGGCAGTTGCAGGCCAGCGACTGGGCAGCCTGCTTACCGCTCAGGCCCGGGCGGTGTCCTGAACCGGCGTCACGTAAGTGTCGATACGGGCGATCTCCGCTTCGGGAACCCAGCGCACTTCAGTGCCGGACGGCCCGGACTTGAGCAGCCGGTACGGGTTCATGCGGGCCGGGTCAACCCGTGACACCATCCAGCGCTGACCGCGGTAACGGACTTCCTCTCCAGGTCGGATCGTTCTCATACCATCCAGATTACTGCCTTTCCGCTGCCGCTGCTGCACACATAAGTCCCTGTGTTTGCCGCATTACCCGCACCTGTGCTAGACTCATTCGCTGCGCAGCTGTAAAGGCGCGTGCACATTTCACTTGGAGGTGAAGTCCATAGCGAGAGATTTGAAGGTGAATGATCAGATCCGCGTCCGGCAGGTAAGACTGATCGGGGCGGACGGACAGCAGCAGGGCATCGTGGATACAAGAGAAGCGGTCAGGCGTGCCAGAGAAGTGGACCTTGACCTCGTTCTTGTGGGTGAGGCTGCCCAGCCTCCGGTTGCCAAGATGCTGGACTACGGCAAGTACCGCTACGAACTGCAGCAGCAGGAGAAGGACGCCCGCAAACGCAGCCGTCAGCAGGAAATGAAGTCCATCAAGTTCCGGGTGAAGATCGGAGACCATGACTTCGAGACCAAGGTCAACCACATCCGCCGTTTCCTCAAAGACGGCCACAAAGTACGTGTGGTGATCATGTTCCGGGGTCGTGAACGCGCCCACCCAGAGCTTGGCAAGCAGATCCTCGACCGCGTCGCCAAGGAACTTTCCGGCAGCGCAATCGTCGATTCACCGCCCAGCATCGCAGGCATGGACATGAACATGACCCTGCGGCCTGCCAACGAATGATTCACCGGATGCTCCGCGGCTTCACAGCCGGGTAAGTTCAATTCAGGGCAGCGACAGGCTGCCCCAGGGAGAGTAAAGCAAGATGCCTAAGCTGAAGACCCATAAGGGCACCAAAGCCCGTGTGAAGATCACAGGGCGAGGTAAGGTCGTGGCCATGCGTTCAGGCAAGCGCCACCTGAGCTACCACAAGTCAGGCAAGCGTATCCGCCAGGGACGCCGTGGGCTCGTCATCTCAGAGGCTGAAGCCGTCCGTATCCGGGCGCTGCTTCCCTACGGAAAGTAAGGGAGCGTAAGACATGCCAAGAGCCAAGACGGGTACCATCCGCCGCGCCAGGCACAAGAAGATCCTCAAGCGCGCCAAAGGGTTCAGCGGTCGCCGGAAGAACATCCGCAACGCTACCCAGACGCTGCTCAACGCCGCGGATTACAGCTTCCGGGACCGCCGGGACAAGAAGAACGACATCCGCCGCCTGTGGATCACCCGCATCAACGCCGCCACCCGCCAGGAAGGCGTCAGCTACTCCGCCTTCATGCACGGTCTGCGCGTCGCGGGAGTCGATGTGGACCACAAGGTCCTGGCCGATCTGGCCGTCCGCGAGCCGGAGGCTTTCCGCCAGCTCGTCAAGGTCTCGCGCGACGCTGTCGCTCAGGCCTGAACTGACTGAAACAGAACCGGTCCGCCAGTTGGCAGACCGTGAAGGGAGGCTCCCGCAGGGGAGCCTCCCTGTTTACTCGCAGCAGCGCGGGAAGCGCCCGCAGGGTTCGTGCTAACTTGAGCTGGATGCGCGTCCTGACCGACAAAGAAGCGATCGACAGCTGGCTCAGTGGCCTCGGCTCCGCCGGTCCCGACAGCCAGGAAGCGGAACTCGTTGCCGGGATCATCGCTGACGTCCGTCAGGAAGGCGATGCCGCGGTGCGCCGCTGGAGCAGCCGTTTCGACCGGTCCGTACCGCAGCAGCTGCGGGTCGCCGGAGAAGTCCTGGAGCAGGCGCATGCCCGGCTCGACCCGGAGCTGCTGGCAGCCATCCGGCTGTCGATAAGCCGTGTCCGCAACTACTACTCACAGCAGCTGGAGCCCGGCTTCAGTTTCAGCGAAGGTGATGCCCGGCTCGGCATGCTGGTCCGTCCGCTCAGCAGCGTCGGCTGCTACATCCCGGGCGGTCAGGCGCCGCTGTTCAGCACCCTCATTATGACCGCGGTACCGGCTCAGGTGGCTGGCGTAGACCGCATCACCCTGGCCAGCCCGCCCGGACCGGACGGCCTGCCGCACGAGACCGTGCTGGCGACTGCCCATGAACTGGGCATAAGCGAGGTGTGGGCGATGGGTGGGGCACAGGCGATCGCGGCTCTGGCCCTGGGCACCGGCTCGGTCCGGCCGGTCGACAAGATCGTCGGACCGGGCAACCGTTTCGTCATGATGGCCAAACAGCAGCTGTTCGGGACGGTCGGCATCGAGTCGCTGCCCGGTCCGACCGAGACGCTCGTCCTGGCTGATGCCAGCGCCGACCCTGAGCACGTCATCGCGGACCTGCTGGCCCAGGCGGAGCACAGTGGCGCCGTGCCGGTGCTCGTTACCGACTCAGCCCGGCTGCTCGACCAGGTTCTGGCTGGTCTGCCGGTGGCGCTGGCAGACCTGCCTGCCGCTGAGGTGGCCCGGGAGTCCCTCGCCGAGCGGGGCACCGCCGTGCTGGTGCCTGACCTGCAGGCGGGCATGGCAGTCGCCAACGACTTCGCGCCTGAGCACCTGTGCCTGCTCGTTGCCGAGCCGGAGGCGCTTATCGATCAGGTGCGCAACGCCGGCGGCATCTTCGTGGGTCACAGCACCATGGAAGCACTCGGTGATTACATCGCGGGACCCAGCCACGTCATGCCGACGGGCCGGACCGCGCGTTTCGCCAGTTTCGTGAACGTACGTGATTTCCAGAAAGTCATCCCGGTGCTGCAGAGCAGCAGCGGACTGACCGCCAGCATCGGTCCGGCTGCCGTGAAGATGGCACGGGCCGAAGGGCTTGAGGCCCATGCCCGTGCGATCCTGTCCCGCATGGGAAACGGCGGCTGATGCGGCTGCGGGCTCTCGCCTTCATCCCGCTGGCGCTGCTCCTGACCGTCGCCTTCGATCTGGCAGCCATCCTCTCGGCTGCCCGCACACCGGCCGGCTGCGAGGGTGGCACTGTGCTGGTGATGGGTGCTGCACAGTACGACGGGCGGCCGTCCCCGGCGTTCCAGCGCCGGCTGCAGCGCGCCCTGGAACGCTGGGAGTCAGGCTGCGCTGACCGGATAGTGGTCAGCGGGGGACGGCGCGAAGGTGACCGTTTCAGTGAAGGGACTGCCGGCCGCAACTGGCTCATGAACAACGGAGTCGACCCGGCAGCCGTGCTCGCTGAGGAAGAGGCGGCCAGCAGCTGGCAGAACGTACGTTACAGCCTGCCGCTGCTGGAAGGTCCTGTCGTGCTGGTCACTGATGACCTGCATGCTTACCGGAGCCTGTGGGTCGCGGCGCAGCACGGCCTCGAGGCCCGGACGGACACAGTCCGCGGCGACGGCCTGCGGCCTGCTTACCTGTTCAGGGAGCTGGCAGGACTGGTCGGTTATCAGCTGGGCCTGGCCCGCTGATCAGTCGTCGCGGCCACCCCGCACCAGTGAGCGCAGTATGTCGCCGTACATCCTGGCCCGGTGCAGGACCCCCTTGAGCAGGCCGCGTTTCTCTTCCTTGGTCACCTGGGAGACGTCCGCCATCGGGATGTCACGGGTGCGCCAGTGGTCGCTGCGGGCTGCTTCGGTGATGACCACTTCGATCCCGTAACGGCTCGTAGCCAGCTCCGGCAGCCCCTCGAGCAGGTCGCGGCGGACCGCCCGCTGGCCGTTGAGCTGCGGAAGCATCTTCTGGGCTGCGGTGGTGCTCCAGCGGCCACCTTCGAACACGCCACGGGTCATGTCGACCTCGCCGGACAGTACCGGCGCGGCCAGGTCACGCAGGTGGGACGGCTTCAGGCCGACCAGGTCTGCGTCAAGCAGGACCACTACGTCGGTGTCCAGTGCCCGCACGCCCGCGGCAACTGCGCCACCCTTGCCGCGGTTCGGATCGAGCCGCAGCACCTGCGCACCGGCCGCTTCAGCCACGGCGGAGGTGTTGTCACGCGAGCCGTCATCGATGACCAGGACGGTACCCAGACGTGCCTCAAGCGCGACCCTGACCACTTCAGCTACGCGGCCGGCCTCGTTGTAGGCGGGGATCAGGATTGCGCAGTCATCAGCTTGAGCGACGCCATTCATACAGTTCAGCTCCCGAACAGTCTGCCAACGTCTCCCACGGTAATGAGGACGATCAGAAGCAGCACTGCCATCATGCCAAAGAAATGGATCGTCTCTTCCTGACCGGGGCGGAACGGCTGTCTGCGGATGCCGGCAACGAGTGCCAGCAGGATGCGGCCGCCGTCCAGCCCGGGGATGGGCAGCAGGTTGAACACCGCCAGTGACAGGTTGATGAGAGCCGCCAGGAACAGGACCGGTTCGATACCGATGCGGGTCGCCTGGTTGACCGCCGTGACGATGCCGACCGGACCGGTGATCTCCTCGCTGCGCTGACCGGCCAGTACGCTGCCGAAGCCACGCACGAAGCCACTGACCATCTCCGGGATGGCGGTCACGGCGAACCCGGTCGCTTCGCCAAGCGACTGCAGCAGCGGCAGGCGTTCGGCACCGAGCGCCACCTGACCCAGGCCGATACCGAGGACGCTGTCACCGCTCTCAGGCGGCCAGGGCAGGCTGAACTCCAGGTGCGGACTGCCGGGCCGTTCGACCGTCAGCTCCAGGACACCGCCCCGCTCAGCCACCTCGTCGGTCGTGCCGCGGATGATGCCTTCGACCTGTACCGGCGCGGGATCGCTCACACCGGCGACCTCCACCAGCCGGTCACCGGGCTGCAGGCCGAGCTGCTCCGCCGGGTAACCCGGTTCCACCGAGCCTATGATTGTGCCGACCGGCAGGCCGGCCGTGACGCTGCGGTAGGAAGGCTCCAGCATGATGACCGTCGTTATGAGCAGCACACCGAGGATGAAGTTGGCGATGACGCCGCCGATCAGTACCCAGATCTTCTCCGGCAGGCTGGCTCTGGCCATGCCTTCATCCGGAGCCTGCAGCGTGCCGTCCTCAGCGACCGTCGGGGCCATGCCGGGCAGGTCGACGTAGCCGCCGAGGGGGATGAGTGACAGGCGCCACTCCGTGCCTTTCCAGACGGTGCGCCAGATGACCGGCCCGAAGCCGATGCTGAAGGCGCGTACGGGGATGCCGACGCTGCGTGCGTTCAAGTAGTGGGCCAGCTCGTGGATCATCACTGATACGAGCAGGATCACGATCATGGTGATCGCTGTGGTCACCGGTTGCCTGTTCCGCTTGCTGACATGATTTTCACAGGATAGCCTGCCGCTGAGTCAGCTGCCCGGCTGTGAACTGCCTGGCTTCAAGGTCAGCCGCGAACACCTCGTCCCAGCCGGGTTCCCCGGCCGGGGCTGCAGCGACGGCAGCCTCTAGCAGCGCGGGGATGCCGGGGAAGTCCAGCTGGCCGCTCAGGAAGGCGTTGACCGCGATCTCGTCAGCGGCGTTGAGCCAGGTGCGGGCGAACCCACCACGGCGGCCGGCTTCATAGGCCAGTTCGAGGGCAGGGAAACGGACGGTGTCGGGTTTCAGGAACTCGAGCGTGCCTTCGAGCGGCAGTGGCGCGAGCGGAACGGGCGGCCGCGCAGGGTACTCGATGCCGTACTGGATCGGCGGGCGCATGTCGTGCGGGCCGAGCTGAGCCTTGACGGAACCGTCAGCGAACCGCACCAGGCCATGCACGAGCTGCTGCGGGTGGATGAGAACCTCGATCCGCTCCAGCGGGAAGTCGAACAGCCCCTGGGCCTCCAGCACTTCGAGGCCCTTGTTGAACAGGGTGGCGGAGTCGATCGTCACCTTGCGGCCCATGCTCCAGTTCGGATGCTTCAACGCCTGCTCCGGCGTGATTCCCGCCAGGTCGGCCGGACCGTGCAGGAACGGGCCACCGGAGGCAGTGATGACCAGTGAATGCACCGCAGTCATGTCCTCGCCGGTCAGGCACTGGAACACGCCGGAATGTTCTGAATCGACCGGGGTTATTACGGCACCAGTGGCGGCCTGCAGCTCGCGGATGAGCGGGGCAGCGATCACCATCGCTTCTTTGCCGGCCAGGGCCACGTGCCGGCCTTCAGCCAGGGCCGCGCGCAGGGGCGGCAGTCCCGCCATGCCGGGTATCGCCGCCACGACCGTGTCTGCCGGCCACGCTGCGACTTCGAGCAGCCCTTCGCTGCCGGTCAGCAGCCTGGTGCCGGCGGGCAGTCTGTCCCGGATCTGCCGGGCGGTGTCAGGTGAACACGACACGGCTTCCGGCCGGAACTCCAGAACCTGCTGCAGCAGGAGCTCAGCGTTGCCGTGGGCAGCGAGTGCGCTTACCCGGTAGCCACGCCAGCGGGCGACATCGAGTGTCTGCGTTCCAATGGAACCGGTGCTGCCCAGAACGGTGATGCGTTTCATCCCGGACATTATGACCCCGGTGACGGTGCGACCGGGTGCTGCAGCAACGGGTACACTCCGTCCATGAGCCAGGCAGGAACAAAAGAAGTGATCAGCGCAGTCGTACCGTCACTGCGCATCGATGTGCTGGGTGCCCGGGCGTTCCGGGTGTCCCGCGCCTGGTTCGCCCGGGGCGTTGCCAGCGGCAACGTGTGGGTGGGCGGGAACCAGGCGGGCAAGTCGGCGCAGGTAGCGCTGGGAGACACCGTGCGGGCCCATCAGCTGGGCGAGTTCGAGCTGCTGTCGGTCGACGGCAGTACGAAGAAAGGCAACCTGAAGGTAAGCCTGCGCGTCAGCAGGGACGGCGCCTAGAGCCGTACCCGCTTGCTGCCGCCGCGCGCCTTGAAGATCATCCTGAACGGCACCTCCGACAGGCCGAGGTCCTCGCGGATGCGGTTGCGCAGGTACTGTTCGTACGGCCGGGTCACGTACTCTTCGTTGTTGACGTGGAATATGAACACGGGCGGTGCTATGTCCGGCTGGGTCACGTAGAGCAGGCGCAGCGGCCGGCCCTTGAAGTTCGGTGGCTGCACCCGCTGAGTCCATATGTTGAGCCAGCCGTTGAGCTGACCGGTGCTGATGCGCCGGTGTGCCGTGTCGAACACCCGGACGGCCGTGGCCAGCAGTTCCTGCAACCCTTCGGCCTCGACCGCACTGGTGAACACCCGCGGTGCGAAGTCGATGTGGCTCAGCGCCTGGTCCATGTCGTGCAGGACCAGCTTCTCGTCCTCGGGCGCGACCAGGTCCCACTTGTTCACGGCCACCACGACCGGCTTGCCGGCCTCCAGTGCCAGGTTGGCTAGCCGCATCTCGTGGTCACCGAACTCGAACGGGTCGACCACCAGTATCGATACGTCTGCGCGCAGCAGCGCCTGTTCACTGCGGAGCTTCGAGAAGTACTCGAGGTGCTGGTCAGGTTTGCGGCGGATGCCGGCGGTATCGATAAGTGTGAAACTGCGGCCGCCGAAGTCGAACTCCACGTCGATCGAATCACGGGTCGTGCCGGGAACGTCAGCGACGATGACCCGCTCGTCACCGACGATGGCGTTGAGCAGACTCGACTTGCCAACGTTGGGCCGGCCGATGATGGCGATGCGCAGCTGCTGCTCTTCAGACAGGTCGTCGGTCTCACTGAGCCGGCTGCCGATCTCTTCGAGCAGTTCGGACGTGCCGACCGCGTGTTCAGCTGCGGTGGGGAAGGGCTCGCCGAAACCGAGCGCGTAAAGCTCATAGAACTCGGCAGTCTCCAGGTGCCGCTCGTCATCAAGCTTCGTGGCGATGAGGAGCGTTTCCCGGTCGAGCTGACGCAGCCAGCCGGCCACTTCGCGGTCCGCATCGGTCACGCCTTCACGGCCATCGACACAGAACAGCACCAGGTCAGCGGTGCGCAGTGCTTCGCCGACCTTGAGGTGGATCGAAGCCTGCCACTCGTCCCCGGACCAGAGTCCGCCCGTGTCAAGCAACAGGAATCTCTTGCCGTCCCCGGCTTCCAGGCTGGCTGATTTGACGTCGCGGGTAACGCCGGCCTCGTCGGCGACGATCGCTTCACGGCGTCCGACCAGCCGGTTGAAGAGGCTGGATTTGCCGACGTTCGGTCTTCCGACGATAGCTACGGTGTACATCATCCCTCCACTGGCAGCAGTCTGCTGCCGGTTCTTACGCCTGCGCCGTTGGCCCAGTCGCGGGCAGGCAGGCGTTTGCGCCCTGGTGACTGCAGCTCTTTCAGCAGCAGTCCACCCGCTCCTGTCGCTACCAGCAGGCCCTGCGGTCCGATGTGAAGCACCTCGCCGGCTGCTCCGCTGGCCGCAGCAGCCGGTTCCAGCGCGTGGACCTTGATCTCGTCCCCGCCGAACCGGAAGAACGTACCCGGCCAGGCGGCGACACCGCGGTAACGGTCGTAGGACTCGCGGGCCGGCCGGCTGAAGTCGAGCAGACCGTCAGCGTGGGTCAGCATCGGAGCGTAGGTGGCCAGCGAGTCGTCCTGGGGCTGCAGGGGCAGCCGGTCTTCACGCAGCAGCTGCAACGCTTCGATTATGGCAGCAGCACCGAGGGCAGACAGTCGCCTGAACAGCTCAGGCGCGGTTTCATCGGGACCGACCGTGACACTACGGACCAGCCGGACCGGACCGGTGTCCAGCCCTTCTTCCGTCTGCATGATCGATACGCCTGTTTCGGTGTCGCCGCTGATCAGTGACCACTGCACGGGGGCAGCGCCACGCCAGCGGGGCAGCAGGCTGGCGTGCACGTTCAGGAACCCCGCGGCGGGTACAGCCAGCAGGCTGGCCGGCAGTATGCGGCCGTAGGCGGCGGTTACCGCCACGTCAGGTGCCAGTTCCTGCAGCCAGTTCCTGAACTCACTGCTGGTACGCAGCCTGGTGGGCTGCTTAAGCTCCAGGCCGAGCTCCAGGGCGCGGGCGGCCAGCGGCGGCTGCTGCAGCCGCAGGCCCCGGCCCACCGGCCGGGCCGGCTGGGTGACGACGGCGGCAACTTCAAGCCAGTCCGGTTGCAGCAAAGCTTCAAGCACGTCCACCGCGAAGGCGGGCGAGCCGAACAGTACGACTTTCATGTTCATTCCTCCAGCACGAGCGGTGTGAGCCTCAGGACAGCACGTGGCTGCCCCAGCGGTTCGACTCCGTCAGGCAGCGCCAGCACGAGCGGCACCGTGAACGTACCCGCTGCGTCCGGCAGAAGTGCAGCTTCGACCTCGGCCTGAACGGTACCGAGTCCGCTGAGCAGTGACGGCGGACCGCTTACCGCATGGCTGGCTGCTTCGAGCCGGGCGGTCACGTTGAAGCCACTGACGAGAGGTGGCACCAGTTCCAGGCTTACTTCAGTCCTCTGCTGCACGGGCACTTCGCTGACAGTGATGCGGATCTCCGCCGGCTGCAGGGTCACGCCGCTGACCGGCAGGCCACCGATGTCCGCGGCGAAGCCGGCCTGGCTCCGCTCACCGGCGCTGGCCCGCACCGGCACCAGCACCCGGTTGACCCGGGCCAGCACGCTGTCCACGCCGCTCACGGTGATGTTCTGTGGTTCCACGCTCACCTCGATGCGCACGTCGCTGCTGTGGCTGCCGATCACGATCGCCTCGACCGGCACTAGCGATTCCTGCAGGCTTTCCACCGTGCCGATGACACCGCTCGGTGTCACGTTGACCAGTTCGACCCCCTGCGGGATCATCACGTTGACCTGTTCCTCGAACTCACCGCTCCGGCCCGCCAGGTCGATGATCGCACCGAGGCTCTGGCTCTGGAGGCGGTCGATGAGCACGCTGGGCCCACGGATCGTAAGCACCGCCGTCTCCGGCACGCCACTGGCGATGCTGTCCGGGCCCAGCCCCTGCACTTCGATCGGCACCACCCGGCTGGCCTGGGTCAGCGGTGTGTCCCCGACGGTCGCGAACCACCACACGAGGGCGGCAGCCAGCAGCGAGCCGAGCTTCTGCGGCCAGTTGTGCAGGAAGAAAGCCCGCACCTTGCTGCGCCGTGACTGGCTCACAGGTAGGCCTCCTTCAACGCGACGAGCACGTCAGACGGAGCCACGTCACTGCGCAGCTCACCGTTCTGAGCGAGGCTGACGGTGCCGCGTTCCTCACTGATGATCAGGACGAGTGCGTCGCTGACCTCGGCGAGTCCCAGGCCGGCACGGTGCCGGGTGCCATGCTTGACGCTCCAGCCTTCCTGCCGGTCAGACAGCGGCAGGATCGCCCCGGCATGGGTGATTATGTCGTCCTTGACGAGTACGGCTCCGTCGTGCAGCGGCCCGGCCGAAGCGAACAGCGTCTGCAGCAGGGCGCTGGTTACCGGCGCGTTGATCTCGGTGCCGTTGGTGCCGTACTCGGTCAGCGGTGTGCGCCCCTCGATGGCGATGAGGGCACCACGCCGCTGCGAAGCGAGGTCACGCACGGCCGCCATGATCTCCTGTACCGGGTCCTGTCCCGAGCCCCGGCCGATCCGGCCCCGGCCCACCCGTTCGAGGGCGGCCCGCAGCTCCGGCTGGAACACGACGACCAGGGCGATGAAGCCCACCGGGGCGACCCGCTCGAACATCCACTGGGTGGCCTGCAGGCCAAGCTGACTCGCCAGGAACCACACGATGAGCAGCAGGCCCAGACCCCTTACGACGTTCCAGGCCCGGGACGTGATGAGCAGGTTGTAGGTCTGGTACAGGAAGAAGGCGATGATCAGTATGTCAAGCAGGTCAGACAGTCTGAAAGTGTCAAAGAACCACAACTCTGGCGCCTCCGGCCGGCCTGCCGCGGGTGGCGCGGGACACCCCCTCAGCCGCTTCAGGATGGTATTCTAGCACGCTATGAATAACGTTGACCTGCCCGCAATGAAACAGCGCCTCGCTACCCTCCGGGGGTATCTTTGACATCGCCGGCAAACGCTCCCGGCTTGAGGAGCTTGAACCGGTAATCAACGATCCGGGTCTGTGGAACGACCCTGATAACGCACGGAAGATCAGCCAGGAAAGTGCCCGGCTGCGCCGCGTCGTCGACAGCTTCGCCCGGCTGCAGAGCGACCTGGGTGGCCTCGAGGAGCTCCTGGAACTGGCCGAGGCCGAAGAAGACCTGGCGGACCTCGGTGAAGAGGCCGGCCGGCTCGAGAACGACCTCGAGAATCTGTACCGCGAGACCCTGCTGAACGGTGAACACATCGACCGTGCTGCCATCGTCACCATCAAACCCGGTGCCGGCGGAACGGAGAGTGCGGATTTCTCCGGCATGCTGCTGCGCATGTACCGGCGCTTCGCTGAGCGCAACGGTTACAAGGTCGAGTTCGTAGACATGGAGAGCAACGATGCGTCACCCGGCGCCATCGAGTACGCCCAGTTCATCGTCCGGGGTGACCGGGCCTTCGGGTTCCTGACCGTCGAGGGCGGCGTGCACCGGCTGGTGCGGGTCTCACCGTTCGACTCGCAGAACCGGCGTCACACCAGTTTCGCCTCGGTTGAAGTCATGCCCGAGATCGACGGTGACATCAACATCGAGATCGACCCTGCAGACCTGCGTGTCGACGTGTACCGCTCTTCCGGCCCGGGTGGCCAGTCGGTGAACACGACTGACTCGGCAGTCCGCCTCGTATGGCGCCCCGGCACGCCGGACGAGATCATCGTCACCTGCCAGGACGGCAAGTCGCAGATCAAGAACCGCGAGAAGGCGATGAC
>CAYPKV010000053.1:0-14536 GCA_964411415.1 uncultured bacterium | reverse complement strand
GCTGCCTGCTCTGGCAGGGCGGACACCCGGATCACCTTGAGATCGCCCCGCAGCTCATCACCGGCAGCGGCCGGCTCAACCGGCGGCCGGAGATCCGCATCGGTCAGCTCGTGGAGCGTCAGGGACAGGACGAAGAACCGCTCAGCACCTGGCTGGAGCGCCGGCCCCTCTACCGCTGGCGTGTCGGTGTCATCGACTCAGCCCACCTGCTTACTGTCGCTGCCGCGAACAGTTTCCTGAAGATGCTCGAGGAACCACCGTCCTGGGCGCGGCTCATCCTGATCGCACCGGACCGTCTCTCACTGCTGCCTACCATCGCCTCGCGGGTCACGGCACTGCGCCTGGCTACGGTCGACACCGCCGGCTGGGAACCTGCGGACCACCCGGCCCACCTGCTGGGAACACCCGGGCCGCTGCTGCAGGCAGCCGCTCAGCCTGAAAGATGGGAAGAAGCGTCAGCGGCTGTGGACGCCTTCTTCTCCGCCCTGGGCGGTCCGCTCACTGCCGCGTTCGCTGCTGCGGCCGACCTGGAGAAGCTGTGGCTGGCACCCGGTGGCAGCGACCTTCCCCAGCTGCTGCGGGCCGGTTTCCGGCGGTTCGGCCCGGCTGCCCGCATCGCAGCTGAGGACGCCCTGCGTGACTGTGAGGAACTGCTCGCGGCGTTCGTCAGTCCGGCCGTCGCGCTGCAGCTGTTCACCCTCGACCTGCGTGCAGCGGCCGGCAGAGGCTGAAAATCAGCTCTTCACCCGTTCCAGTTCACTGACGGGATGTTCACTGAAACCGCCCTCTTCGGTACGGATCTCTGCCGTGCCCTTCAGCGGGTTGAGCTTCGCGATCCGGCCACATATGCCGGTGCCGGTATGGCAGACGCGGGCACCTTTCTTGGGCATGCCGCGCAGCAGTTCCCGGTACATGTCGTGCTCGAACTGCAGGCAGCACATGAGCCGGCCGCAAGGTCCGCTGATCTTCTCAGGGTTCAGGGGGAGCTGCTGGTCACGGGCCATGCGGATGCTGACGGCAGTGAATCCCTGCAGGAAAGTGGACGAGCAGTTGCCGCTGCCGCACGAACCGAGCGTGCCGAGTATACGCGCCTGGTCTCGCGGACCGATGTTGCTGAACTCGATGCGTGCACGGGTGTGCGGGGCCAGCTCCTGCGCCAGTACCCGCAGCGGCACCTGCTCCTCGGCCGTGTAGCTGAGTACGAGCAGGCTCTCGTCGAGGGTGAACTCCACGCTGACTACCTTCAGGGGCAGGTCACGCTGCCGGGCACGTGCCTTGATCAGCCACTTGAGCTCCTCCGCCCGGGTGGCAAGCTGCGCCCAGGCTTCAAGGTCAGCGGCGCTGGCCACGCGCTCCATCCGGCCGGCTGCCTTGTGGCCCGTCACTGGCCCGGTGCGGACCAGCCCGACCTCGAGGCCGCGGCGGGTGGTGACCACGACCTGCGTACCGGGTTCCGGTGCTGCACCGTGGACTTCGACGTAGTGGATCTTCGGACCGTTATCGAACTTCACACCCGCGACCGGCACGAAGGACTGGCCTGAACCGGCCGGCCGCTCCGGCTGGGAAGCTGGGCTGGGATCTGTGTTCACGCCGGTATTGTACAACCGGCCGGCTCACTGCGCTTCCGGGCCCGTACCGGGGCGAAGCTGAGCCGGTGTTCAGAACACGGTCCCAGCTCGTCCAGAGCCCGCAGATGCCGGGGGGTCCCGTAACCGCGGTGCTGCTCGAACCCGTAACCCGGTACTTCGAGTGCCAGCCGTTCCATGTACTCATCACGCTCGGTCTTGGCGAGGATGCTTGCAGCTGCGACCTGGAAGCTGCGCCTGTCAGCCTTCGCGACGGCCAGCACCTGCCCCGGCCAGGTGAGCTTCAGCCAGTCCGTCACGAGGGCCGTGTCTGCCGGCAGTGGCTGCAGCTGCTTCAGCGCCCGCTGGGCGGCCAGGTGCGTGGCGGCAAGGATGCCATGCTGATCGACCTCACGGGCGGAAGCCCAGCCGACTGCCATGGCCAGCGCCTCTGTCCGCAGCTGCGCGGCGAGTTCGGCGCGCCTGGCGGGGCGCAGTTCCTTGGAATCCCGGTACGGGAAGTCGGGCCGCTGCGGCAGCATGACCGCGGCAGCCGTCACCGGACCTGCCAGGCAGCCCCGGCCGGCCTCGTCAACGCCAAGAACCAGGCTGGCACCGGCCTGCCACAGCTGACGTTCCAGCTCCCAGCCGGGTGTTTCAGGCACCGGTGAGGGTGAGCTGGTGGTCGACCAGCGAGTCAGTCACGTTCACCGGCAGGGTGAAGAAGAACGTCGAACCCCGGCCGATCCTGCTCTCGACCCAGATGCGGCCACCGTGTTTCTCGACGGCCAGTTTGCAGAAGGTCAGACCCATGCCGCTGTCGTAACGGTCGTGAACGGTATGTCTTGACTGTTCGAACGCGTTGAATATCCGCTTCTGGTCGGCTTCCGGGATGCCTTCACCGTCGTCGCGCACTGACAGTATCCACGAATCGTCCTGGCGCCAGGCGCGGAAATCGACGTAGCCGTTCTTGCGGGTGTGCTTGACCGCGTTGGCGAACAGGTTGGCGAGGATCCTGCGCAGCAGGGCGGGGTCAGCGTGGATACGTTCGGCTTCGGGGCGCACCAGGAAGCTGAAGTTGCGCTGGCGCGGACCGCCGCTGACGTCGCGCAGCGCCTGCTGGGCCAGTACCGTCAGGTTGTCCAGCCAGACCGGGTCGAAAGGCATGGCGCCGTCCTTCATGCGCCGTACGTCCAGGATGTTGGCAGCCAGGCCGAGCAGGTGCTGTGACTCTGAGCGGGCCAGCGACAGCAGCTCGTCGACGCCTTCTGCGCTGTCGGAGCGGAGCATGTCCATACTGTGGTCGAGCAGGCCGATGACGCTGGAGATGGGGCTCTTCAGGTCGTGAACGAGCATGTGGATGAGGTCGTCCTTGACCCGTTCGCTTTCCTTGTACGCCTGTTCGAAGTCCCGGAGCCGTTCGAGCGCCTGCCGCACCGCCAGTTCGGACTGGCGTCTGGTGAGCAGCTGCCTGAGGGCGGCGCTGACCACCTTCGGCACGGTCGGCAGCGTCAGGTACACATCCGCGCCTGAATCGTAAGCGGTGGCATGCGTACTGCTGTCGGCCGGCCCCAGGTAAATGAACGGCACGTCACTCAGGTGTTTGCGGCGCCGCAGCAGCTGCAGCAGGTCGAGCTGGTCGACCTGGGCTGCCAGCTGGTGTTCGACGACCAGGGCCGCCGGCACCCGTTCGGCTGAACGGGTCCTGAACAGCAGGTCCTCAGCCGACAGGGCCACTTCGGAAGCGAGCCTCAGCTCGGCAGCCACTCCACGCATTGCTTCGCCACGCCTGTCCGTGGACATGGCGAACAGAAGCCATGGCTGACCTTTGTCGGGCATCACCACTGATATTAGCAGCTGGGGGCAGTGCTAGCATTGGTCACTGTGCCACCTGACGTACCGCTGCCTGGTTTCGGACAGCCCTGGCTGCTCCTGCTGTTGCCCCTGCTGCTCCTGCTTCCCAGGCGCAGCGGCTGGCTCCTGCGGCTGCTTACCCTGGCTCTCCTGATCGTTGCCGTCGCCGGACCCACCTGGCCAGGCAGCGGCGGCCAGCTGGTCGTGCTGCTCGACAGTTCAGCCAGTGCCGGTGACGCAGCGCGCGAAGCAGCTGCCGGCTGGCTCGAAGCTGAAGCAGGTGAAGGACTGGCCCTGTTCGGTTTCGCGGCCGACACGGTCAGGCTGTCGGAGCCGGCAGCCCCGCTCCCTTCGGCTCTCGACCTGCAGGAGACCGACATCGCCCGGGCGCTGCAGGTGGCCGTCGCCAGTGGTGCGACCCGCATCCTGCTCGTATCTGACGGCATCGAATCAGCGGGCAACGCCCTGCAGGGCCTGCCGGCAGTGCCGGTGGACACTCTGCTGATCCCACCGGTCGACAACCTGCGGCTCGAATCGCTGCTGCTGCCCGAACAGGCTGCACCCGGCCAGCTGGTGGAAGGGCTCGCGGTCGTCAGCACCGATGTTGCCACCACTGCGGTGCTGCGCGTCAGCGCTGGTGGCACCCAGCTGGCACCGGTCCGGCAGGAGCTGCCGGCAGGCCGCAGTGCCATACCGTTCGTGTTCACGGCTGACGGCGAAGGCAGCATCCCGGTGTCCGCCCTGATCGAAGCCGGTTTCAGTCAGCCGCTCGCCGACGACCGCCTGAGCAGTGAACTGCCGGTCAGCGAGCATCAGCCGGTGCTGGTGATCGGCGATCCGGCCCTCGCCGACCTCCTGCGCAGCGCCGGTGCTCCCGTGACCGAGGGCCTGCCCGCGGACATCCAGGCACCGCTCAACTGGAGCGCGATCGCGATCAGGAGCGGAGCGAACGCCTTCACTTCCGGTCAGCACCGCCTGCTGCTCGACTTCGTGGCCAGCGGCGGTGGCCTCATGATGACCGGCGGACCTGACAGTTTCGGTTTCGGCGGCTGGTTCAGGACCCCGGTCGAAGAGGCGCTGCCGGTCAGCACCGACCTGCGCACCCAGGTGGAGATACCGCTCGTGGCGATGATCATGATCGTCGACCGCAGCCAGTCCATGGCCGCCGGCAACCCCAACCGCCTGGAGCTGGCCAAGGAGGGTGCCATCGCGGTAGTGGACCTGGCTTTCGAGCAGGACCTCCTCGGCCTCATCGCGTTCAGTGACAGCCACGACTGGGCTTTCCAGCTGCGGCCCGCCACGGAACGCGGCAAGCGTGAGATGCTCGGTGCCATCCTCGGTCTCTCGACCCAGGGTGGCACCATCCTGGGCCCGGCCTATGAGGAAGCACTCAGCGTCCTCGAGCAGGAACCGGCAGCGATCAAGCACATCATCATCCTCTCCGACGGCAAGCTGTACGACGGCCGCGGACCGTTCTCAGGCAACGCTGCTGACTTCGGTTCCCTGGCGCTGCGTGGCAACCGGGCCGGCATCACCACCTCGACCATCGCCATCGGCAGCGACGCCGATTTCGACCAGCTGCAGGCGATCGCCGACGCCGGTAACGGCCGTTACTACGAGGCGATCGACGTGACGACCCTGCCGCGCATATTCACCAGTGAAGCTCTGGTCGCTACCCGCTCGCTGCTGCGGGAAGGGCCGTTCAGCCCACAGGCGCTGCCGCACATGCTCTCCTCCATGGCCGGACCCCAGCCGCAGCTGGAAGCGTACGTAGCGACCACGGCCCGGCCAGCTGCGGAGAACCTGCTGGTCGGTGTGGAGGATGAACCGGTGCTCGCGGTCACCCGCTTCGGCCTGGGCCGTACCGCAGCGCTCACGACCGACCTGAACGGCTGGGCCCCCGGGCTGCTCGCGGACAGCTCGTTCACCACCAGCCTGCTGCGGGTGCTGCGCTGGCTGCAGCTGCGTCCCGGCAGCTACGACACGACCGTCGTGAACGACGGCGGGCAGCTGATCGTGACAGTCGACGCGGTCGAAGCTGGTGAGTACCTGAACAACCGCAGCATGACCGCCCGTTTCGGCGGTGCAGTGACGGCGCTGGAGCAGGTCGCGCCGGGCCGTTACCAGGGCAGCCTGCCGGCGGGCGGTGAGGGCACCCTGATCGTCACGGACGGGACTGACATCGTGGCCCGCCAGCAGGTGTACGCCCATGCAGCTGAGTTCGGCCGCGTCGGCGGCGACACGCTGCTCGCCGCTCTCAGCGCCAGGAGCGGCGGTGAAGTGCTCGTCTCACTGGACGGTTACCAGCCGGACCTGGGGGAACGCGCAGTGAACGTCTGGTACTGGCCGCTTCTGGCAGCTTTCCTGCTGTTCCTGACTGAACTGGCTGTACGGCGTTTCGCGCCGGACCGGCGCAGGCAGCTGCGCAGACGCTCAGGCACGCGCAGCCCGGGTCGGTTCAACCGGGCCTGACGCAGCCAGCTGACTGCGCATGAAGCTCCGCACCAGACGCAGCCGGTCGATCAGTGAAGGCGCGACCAGCAGTTCCTGCTGCGGCAGCGGGTCCAGCCTGCAGTTGGCACACACGAACGACGCCAGGTAGAACGGTTCAGCCGGCAGGGCTTCCTTAACCTGACTCCTCAGCCGTCTGCTGAGGAAGCGCTCGGCGTAGCGCAGGAACAGTGCTGCCGTGTCCCATGCCTCGAGAAGTTCATCGTTCGGGTCGCTGCGCAGCAGTGGGGCAGGTTCGTCCGGGACGAGCATGAGACAGTCAGCAGCTGACCCGGTGCTGGCGGGCCGCATGCCATCGAGCCGCTGCCGGCCCTGACCCTGGGCAGTGACCAGGAAAGCGCCTCCTGGTTCCTGTTCGGCAGCGAGGACGGCCATGCGCGTACCGAAGCTGCCGAGGCGACTGCCGGCCCCGGGCAGCTGTTCGGGCGGCAGGGTGGCCACGAACCGGTCCTGGCCTTGCCGGAGCAGACGCTGCATCAGCAGGAGGTGGTTGCGTTCCACGAGCTCGCAGCTGACCGTCATCCCGGGGAATACCACCGTGTCAGGTATCTGCAGCACCGGGAGTTCCATGGGCGCGAGGATAGCAGGCACCCGTCCGGACGATTGGAAGGCAGCACAGTAATCAGCAGCTGGCAGGGTAAAAGAAACTTCCCCGGTGCACTTGGCACCAGGGAAGGGTTCCTGGCGGGGCGGACGGGATTTGAACCCGCGACCTTCTGCGTGACAGGCAGACTACCGCCCCAGGCGGGATTCAACTCTATCCGAACCCGCCGGGGACTGTCAAACTTCAGTCGGCGTCAGCGTCTTCAAGCAGCTGCCGCTCGGCGTCGAAACCTTCCCTGCCCATAAGGGCGTACGTGTACACCTTGCCGAGTTCGACCCCGGGCTGATCGAACGTGTTGACGTTGGTGAGCTCACCCATGAGCGCCGTCTGCCACATCAGGAACTGCATCAGTTCACCGAGTCCGGCAGCGTCGAGCCGGTCCAGTTTCAGGGTGTAGCTGGGCCGGCCGTGGCGTGCCAGTGCGAACGCGGTAGCCGACTGTTCGGCGTCGAGCAGCTCCTTGAAGTCCCGGCCGCTCAGGTAGTCGAGCTCACTGACCGGCGGACTGACCGGTGGGATGGCCAGCGGGCCGTCGGCATCGCCGATGCGGACGAACGCGAATATCTTGTTGTCCGGGCCTTCGTTGAACAGCTGAACCTGTGAATGCTGGTCGGTGGCACCGAGTGCCCCGAGCGGGGTGGAACCTTCGTTGACCCGGCTGCCACGCCGGTCCACGGCCTTGCCGAGTGATTCAGCCCACAGCTGAACGAACCAGTCAGTGAGCAGGCGGAGCCGCGAGCTGTACGGCATCAGCACGCTGATGTTGCGGCCGCGGCGGTAACTCAGGTACTGGACGAGGGCAGCCTGGTGGATCATGTTGGACTGCCACGGCTGGCTGACCATGGCGTTGGCACGTCCCGCTCCGGTCAGCAGCTGGGCCGTGTCGATGCCGGCCAGGGCGATCGGCAGCAGACCGACCGCGGAGAAGACGCTGAAGCGGCCGCCGACACTCGGTGGTACCTCGAGCAGGTGGTAGCCGCGCTCCGTTGCCAGCGGCCGGAGTATCCCGGATTCCGGATCGGTCGTCGCCACGACGTGCTGCGCGGCGCGTTCCCCCAGGGCAGACTCGAGCCAGTCGCGGAACACAAGGTAGGCAGCCATGGTCTCAGCCGTCGTGCCGCTCTTGGAGATGACGTTGACTGCGGTGCGTGCCGGGTCAAGCACTTCGAGCAGGGCGCGCGTCTGGTCCGGATCGACGTTGTCGACGAAGTGCACGCGCAGGCCGCTGCCCTGGGCCTGCAGCAGCCGGAACGGGTGCTGCAGTGCGCTGATGACCGCCAGTGCACCCAGGCTGGAACCACCGATGCCCAGTACGACCAGGTCGGTGAGACCTTCAGGCAGTGCCCTTATCACCTGCTGAACTGCACTGCTGTGCGCGCCGGTGTCCGGCAGGCCGGTCCAGCCGAGCATCTCAGCAGGGTCATCTGCCCTGTTCAGAAGTCCGGCTGTCAGACCGGACAGTTCCTCAGCCCAGGCACGTGCTTCGGCCTGGAGATCGATGCCTGCTGCGCCGAGGCGCGCTGTCGTTACGTTCCTGAAATCGCTGTCCAGCATGCGCCAGTGTACAACCAGCAGGGCCCCGCGCCGGGTGTTCTCACACCTCGAAGTCGTGCACTCTCCGTACGGAATCGACGAGCACGAACGCGTGCAGGGGTGGCAGCGCCTCGAAGCTTACGGTGTGTCCGGCTGCCAGTCCGGCCGGCAGCGGCTGCTGTACTCCGACCACGAGTGGGAAGCCGGCGTCCACAACGAGGAACGGTGCTTCGAGCCTGCTGATGGTTCCGTTCACGCGGGCACGACTTATGCCGGTCACCTCGACCCTGCCTTCCCCGGCTTCGGCGGCCTGGACGGTGTCTGCAGTGGCGTGCACTATCACCCGGGCGGGCCCGCTGCGGCTCAGGTAAGGACCTGTGCGCTCCATGGCGTGGATGATGACACCACCGAGTTCCAGCTCAAGCAGCGGGTCGTTCTCAACCCGCGGGAAGATGTACGCTTCGGCCGCGGCGGCATGCCAGCGGGCAGTGAAGCTCTCGACGGAGTCCTCGAACATTGGGTTCATAATAAGCCCGCTACGTCCGTGTCCGGGTCACATGCTAGAGTGCGGGATGTGAGTTCAGTACGCGACAATGTACTTTGCAGCACTCCGCCGGCGACCGTCCGTGCGGAGTTTTCTGTTATTGCAGGCCGGATGGTCAGAGGGCAGGTGGCAGATGAGCGATGAGATGAAGCAACTGGCCGGCGTCCAGTCCCGTGACCTTGAGATCGACGCACTGCACGAAGAGCGCGGGCGGACTCCTGAGGAACTGACGGAGGCTGAAGCCCGTCGTGAACAGCTGCAGCTGCAGCTCAGCGCCAGACAGCAGGAGCTCGACGCACGGAACGCCGAGATCCGCAGTGCTGAACTGGAGCTCGGTTCGATGCAGGAGCGGCGCAGGGCCGCTGCCAACTCGGCACTGACCGCTGAGAGTGCCAAGGAAGCATCGCAGTTCCAGAACCAGGAACTGCAGTTCGCCACCCGGGTACAGGAGGTCGAAGAGGACCTCATGCCGCTCCTTGAAGACAGCGAACGGCTGGCAGCCGAAGTGGCCGACCTGACTGAGCAGCTCGCGGAACTCGATCCGCAGCTGGCGGAGCTGCGCAGAGCCGAGGAAGAACGCGTCAGTTCCATCGACAGCCGCGTCAGCGACCTGCGTCAGGAGCGTGAGGCTGGCACTGAAGGCATCAGCCGGCAGCTACTCGCCGTGTACGAGCAGGTGCGCAAGGCACGTAAGGGCGTAGGTCTGGCCGAGGTGGTAGACGGCAGCCGCTGCTCAGGCTGCAACGTGCACCTGCCGATCCACATCGTCCAGAAAGTCCGCAAGAACAGCGGCATCATCCGCTGCCCCAGCTGCGGGCGCATCCTGCACGTTCCTGCTGCTGACTGAAGCAGCAGGAACGGCAGTTCGGCTCAGTTCAGGTAGCCGATCGGATCGACCGCGGTACCTGCCTCGTGCAGTTCGAAATGCAGGTGCGGTCCGGTGGATATGCCGGTCGAACCGACCAGGCCGATCACCTCACCCTGGCTTACATGCTGACCGACGTCAGCCAGCAGGCGGCTGAAGTGGCCGTACCAGGTCTCATCGCCACCTGAGTGGCGGATGCGGATCAGGTAACCGTAGCCGCTGCTTGACCAGCCGGAGAAGACGACCGTGCCGGAGCGCGCCGCATGAACCGGCGTACCTGTCGGTGCCGCGACGTCGATGCCACGGTGGAAGTTGCTCGTACCGAGCCCCAGGTTGCGGCGGCCGAAGTACGAAGTGATGCGCCCGTGCAGCGGCCAGATGTAACGGAGTTCCTCCTCACGGACGCGTGCCAGGCGTTCCAGCGCCTCGACCGGTTCAACACCGGGCAGGAACAGCAGCATGCCGCTGCGGATGTCCTCCAGGCTGCGGATGTCGTTGGCGCGGGCCACCTCAAGCGGACTCACCCCGTACTTCCTCAGCAGTCCTTCCAGGTCGGCTGTCTGGTCCAGGCTGACCACGAGCCCGTCACCAGGCGGGATGAGCAGTTCCACCCCGGTCGGCAGCCGGTCCAGCGAGGACAGGTCCGGGTTCGCGCCGACTATCGCCTCGAGGCTGACACCGTACTGGCTGGCGATGCCGGAGAGGCTCTCACCTGGCTGCAGGACGTGCTGCCGGAAGCCGGCAGGCGGCCGGGGCGCTTCTTCAGCCACACCACCGGTGGCGCGGATGTAGGGCACCTTGAGCAGGTCACCCGGGTGGATGAGAGTGTGTTCCAGGCCGTTGTAGGCCATGAGCAGTTCTGTACTGATGTTGTAAGCGGTGGCGATGCTGCCGATCGTGTCACCGGGCTGTACCCGCCTCAGGGCGTGGCCGTCAGCCAGGGCAGCACCGAATAACAGCAGGCAGGTTGTGGCCAGGGCGAGCTTGCCGGGGCGTTTCATCTGATTGCGTACTCCACTGGTCCGGCGTTGGTCTCCCCCGCGCACGTACGCCATGGCGGGCAGTCCGGACCCTGTTCTGCGACGGCAGTCCGCAGGGTCGTTCCCGGCCGGACTGTCCTATGCCCAGGAATCTAACACCGTGGTTGGTGAGAAGCGAGTGGCTTCTTTCTCACCATGTCCGTTACCGTTCGGTCTCCCCGTTCCTGAGGCGCGTATTGAGCCAGTCGACGACCGACTGGATGCTCGTCCCGGGTGTGAACACGGCGCCTACCCCCAGTTCGGTGAGTGCCGGCAGGTCCTGATCCGGTACGATGCCGCCGCCGAACACCACAACGTCACCGGCACCACGCTCCCTCAGGCCTTCGATCACTTCAGTGAAGTAGCGCATGTGGGCTCCGGACAGTATCGACAGTCCGACGGCATCGACGTCTTCCTGGATGGCGGCGTTGACGATCATCGGCGCCGTCTGCCGCAGTCCGGCGTAGATGACTTCCATGCCGGCGTCCCGCAGCCCGCGGGCTATGACCTTGGCGCCGCGGTCATGCCCGTCCAGTCCGGGTTTGGCGATCAGGATGCGCAGCGGCTTCATATGAGTACCGGCTCCTCGTATATGCCGTAAACCTCACGCAGCACGTCCATCTGCTCACCGAGGGTGGCGTAGGCGCGCGCCGCTTCCATGAAAGCCGGCATGGTGTTGCTGCCGGCCGTGGCGGCCTGGCGCAGCGCAGCCAGCGACTTTTCGACAGCGGCCGGGTCGCGCTCGCTGCGCACGCGTGCGAGCCGTTCAGCCTGGGCGCGTTCCACGGCAGGATCCACGAGCTGGACCGGCACTTCCGGGAAGTCGCTGACGAAAGCGTTCACGCCTACGACGACCCGTTCAGCACTGTCGATCTCCTGCTGCTGACGCCAGCTGGCATCACCGATCTCGGCGGCGAAGAAGCCGGCCTCGATGGCCGCCTCCACCCCGCCCAGTGCGTCGATGCGCTCGAAGTACGCCAGGCATTCGCGTTCCATCCGGTTGGTCAGGTCCTCCAGGAACCATGAGCCGCCCAGGGGGTCAGCGGTGCTGGCCACGCCGGTCTCGTAGGCGATGACCTGCTGGGTGCGCAGCGCCAGCAGTGCCGACTCTTCAGTCGGCAGGGCCAGCGCCTCGTCGTAAGCGTCAGTGTGCAGGCTGTTGGTGCCACCCAGCACGCCTGCGAGCGCCTGGATGGCTACCCGCGACACGTTGAGCAGCGGCTGCTGGGCCGTCAGTGACACGCCGGCAGTCTGCACGTGGGTGCGCATCATCCAGGAGCGGGGGTCCTTCGCACCGTAAACCTCGCGCATCTGGCGCGCCCAGATGCGCCGGGCCGCGCGCAGCTTGGCGATCTCCTCGAAGAAGTCGTTGTGGGCGTTGAAGAAGAAGCTGATGCGCGGGGCGAACTCGTCGATGTCCAGACCGCGCTTCAGCGCCTCACGCACGTAGTGGATGCCGTCGGCGAGGGTGAAGGCCAGTTCCTGCACGGCGGTCGAGCCGGCCTCACGGATGTGATAGCCGGACACCGAGATGAAGTTCCACTTCGGTACGACCTTCGGTCCCCACTCGAACGTGTCGATGACCAGCTTCACCGAAGGTGCCGGCGGGAAGATGAACTCCTTCTGGGCGATGAACTCCTTGAGGATGTCGTTCTGGATCGTGCCGCCGAGGCGGTCCAGGCGTGCACCGCGCTTCTCAGCCATGGCCAGGTACATGGCCCAGATGGCGTTGGCGGGGCTGTTGATCGTCATCGACGTCGTGACCTGCTCCGGATCGATGCCTTCGAACAGCACTTCCATGTCAGCCAGGCTGGATATGGCGACTCCGCACTTGCCGACCTCACCGCCGGAGAGCGGGTGGTCACTGTCGTAGCCCATCAGCGTGGGCAGGTCGAAAGCAGTGGACAGTCCCGTCTGGCCCGCCTCGAGCAGTCGCCGGAAGCGCTCGTTGGTCTGTTCGGCAGTGCCCATGCCGGCGAACATCCGCATGGTCCACAGTTTGGACCGGTACATGCTGGTGTGCACGCCACGGGTGAACGGGTAACTGCCCGGCATGCCGAGCTCAGTTGCCGGGTCCCAGCCGGCGACGTCTGCCTCCGTGTAAACCGGCTCGACCTCCAGGTCCGAAAGCGTCCGGAACGGGTAGTCCCGCTCTTTCAGCCGTCCGGTGGCGGCACGATAATCCTCGGCTAGCCACTGCTTCTTGCTTTTCATGCTGCGATTATAGCCGCTGCGACAGCGCTTTCCGTGCTGTGCGCCATGTTGCTGCAGTCCGGCTGCCGGGATGATACACAGGAGCATGTTCCACAGCTGGCTCGATTCTGGCTTCATCGAGGTGACGGGCGAGGACCGCATCCCGTTCGTCCATGGCCTGGTGACTGCCGATGTCCGGAGCCTGACGCCCGGCACCGGCACCGGTGCGCTGCTGCTCAACCACCGGGGCCACGCGCTTGTGCAGCTTACGGTCGTGCACCTGGGTGAGCGTCTGCTGCTGGCCGTCGAAGGTGGCCACACTGACTTCGTCCGCGCCGAACTTGACCGGCACATCATCTTCGACCAGGTCGTACTGCAGGACGTCAGCCACGACTGGCAGCAGCTGACGGTGCAGGGTCAGGAAGCTGCCCGCATCGCAGACGCGGTCGCCACCGGAATGCAGGCAGCAGCCCGCAGCGCCGCCAGACGCAGCGCCGAAGGTGGCTTCGACCTGTTCATGACGGGTGACCGGCAGCGGGCGGGCGAACTGGCAGTGAACGCCGGTTCACGCGAGGCAGGCAGGGCCGCTCTGGACGCTGCCCGTGTCGCCGGACTCGCTCCGCAGGCCGCCACGGAAGCCGGTGAGGGTGTGCTGCCTCAGGAGGCGGGACTCGAGCCGCTCGTGTCGTACCGCAAAGGCTGTTACCTGGGCCAGGAGATAATGGCCCGCATCGAAGCGCGCGGCAACCTGCGCCGTGGTCTGCGCCGTCTGCACCTGGACGGTGACCCGGCCGGTGAGCGTGACATCAGACTGGGTGAACGGAGCGTCGGCCGGCTGGGTACGGTCGTACCGGCTCCGGACGGCACGGGCAGCAGTGCGCTGGCGGTCATCCGGCTGGACCTGCCGGCTGATGCGGTGCTCAGCATCGGCACAGCCCGGGCTGTACTCGACACCTGAACTGAGACTCACAGATCGATGAGGGTGAACCCGAAGGCGTTTATGACCCGGACGCCTTCGGCGGTGACGTACTCACGGGGTGCGTTCGCACCGATCAGATGGACGTGTCCGTGCACATGCAGCCGGGGCCGCCAGCGGCGGTTGAACCGTTCGAACGCCGGGATGCCCCGGTGCGGCAGGTCAGTGCCCGCATGCGGTCCGGTCGGCGGGGCGTGGGTCAGCAGGATGTCGACTGCCCGGCCGTAACGCCAGCGGTTGTACAGCAGCCGCGGAGTCAGTGCCGCGACCATGCGGGCGTACTCACCTTCGGTGTACTGGTACGGTCCGGGCCGGTAGCGCGCACTGCCCTCGAAACCGACGATGATCAGGCCGGCCTGGTGCACCACCCGGGCGTGGGCGTCGATGCAGCCGCCGGGACCGTCAGGTTCGGCCGGACCCCACGGGCCCGGCTCGGCCGGCAGCCGGCCCGTCCCATGGTTGCCGAGCACATGTACCGGCGTCTGCTGCAGACGGTCAGCCATGTGCTCAAGTACTTCAGCCGGCATGTCACCGGCGCTCAGAACGAGGTCGAACGGCGGCAGGTTGCCCGGGAAACCTTCGGAGGCGATGACGGGCGACACGCTGTCTGCCACCGCCAGTATCCGGGCCAACCTGACTGCCCGTCAGTCCTGGCTGCCGTGCTGGCCGGCCTGCCATTCCAGGCCGTGCCAGATCAGGTCCATGATGTCGCCGTCCAGCACCTCATCCGGGTCGTGACGGGTGAGACCGGTGCGGTGATCCTTGACGTACTGTTTGTCCAGCACGTAGCTGCGGATCTGTGAACCCCACTCGATCGCTTTCTGCTCGCCGCGGGCTTTCAGCTGTTCTTCAAGGCGCTTACGCTCCTCGCG
>CAYPKV010000052.1:0-14581 GCA_964411415.1 uncultured bacterium | reverse complement strand
AGTGGGAAGGCGTCAAGATCAACATCGTCGACACACCCGGCCACGCCGACTTCGGGGGCGAGGTCGAACGTGCCCTCGGCATGGTCAACGGCGTCCTCCTGCTCGTCGACGCTGCCGAAGGTCCGATGCCGCAGACCCGCTTCGTGCTGGGCAAAGCCCTGGCCCGCGGCCTCAAGCCGATCGTCGTCGTGAACAAGATCGACCGCCGTGACGCCCGGCCGGACGCGGTCGTCGACATGACCTTCGACCTCATGGTCGAGCTGGGCGCCAGCGACGACCAGCTGGACTTCCCCATCCTCTACGCCATCGCCCGCGAAGGCCGCGCCTGGACCGAGCTGGACAAGCCCGGTGAAGGTTTCCGTCCCCTGTTCGAAGCCGTGCTGAAGCACATCCCGGCTCCCAGCGTCGATCAGGACGCTCCGTTCCTCATGCAGGTAGCCAACCTCGACGGCAGCGATTACCTCGGCCGTATCGCCATCGGCCGCATCGAGGCCGGCACGATCAGCCCGGGTGACACCGTGGCCCGGGTCGCCGAAGACGGCACCATCAGCCGCAGCCGCGTCACCAAGCTGTTCACCCACCTGGGCCTGAACCGCGTCGAGACTGACAAGGCTGTCGCAGGCGACATCATCGCCCTGACCGGCTTCGACGACGTCGCCATCGGCGACGCCCTCACGCACCCTGACCATCCCGTCGAACTGGAGCGCGTCCCGGTCGACGAGCCGACCGTCCGCGTCACCTTCAGCCCCAACAACAGCCCGTTCGCCGGCAAGGAAGGCCGCTTCCTCACCAGCCGCCAGATCGGCGACCGCCTCAAGCGTGAGCTGCTGACCAACGTCGCCATGCGCGTCGAAGAGCTCGGTGGCGAGCAGTACCGCGTGGCCGGCCGCGGCGAGCTGCACCTGTCGATCCTCATCGAGACGATGCGCCGCGAAGGCTTCGAGTTCAACGTCTCCCGCCCCGAGGTCATCTACCGCGAGGAGAACGGCGTCCGGCTCGAGCCGTTCGAGCGTGTCGTCGCTGAAGTTCCGGTCGACTCAGTCGGCCCGGTCATGGAGTCACTGTCGAGCCGCAAGGGCACCCTCGTGAACATGGAGCAGGGCGAAGAACGCGCCCGGCTTGAGTTCCTGATGCCCAGCCGCGCGCTGTTCGGCTACCGCAGCAACTTCCTGTCGATGACCGCCGGTGAAGGCCTGCTGAACCACGTGTTCGACAGCTACCAGCCGCGCGTCGGGGAGATCCGCAGCCGGCCCGAAGGCTCGCTGGTCGCCATGGAAGCAGGCAACACCTTCGCCTACTCCATGTTCAAACTGCAGGACCGCGGTGAGTTCTTCATCAACCCCGGTGACGAGGTGTACGTCGGCATGATCCTCGGTTCACACATCCGTGCCGGTGACCTTGAGATCAACGTCACGAAGAACAAGAAGCTGACGAACGTGCGTGCTTCCGGTTCGGACGAGAACATCACCCTCGTGCCGCCCCGGCAGCTGTCGCTGGAGGAAGCGCTGGCGTACCTGGCGGACGATGAACTGCTCGAGGTGACCCCGAAGAGCTTCCGTCTGCGCAAGCGTCACCTGGACCCCAACGTCCGCAAGAAGGAAGCGAAGGCAGCCGCCCAGGCCGCCTGAGCGCCGGCGGGATTCTCAGCCTGCAGGGGGTGCGGGGTCATCACGACCCGCACCCCTTTTCGCATCGCTTATGAACAGCTCACCGAACGGTTCGCTCTGCAGCACCCTGGCGCGGCCTGAACGCACCAGCTCCAGCAGTGCCGCGAACATCACCGTCACCCGTGACCAGTCCTCCCCCGCCCGCACCTCACTGAACTTCAGGCGCCGGCGGCCCCGCAGCAGGTCCAGCAGCCGGCGGCTCGCCTCGCGGAAGCCGAAGCCGTCCCGGGCGATCTCGAAGTAGTCTGCACTGCGCAGCCGGCCGGCCAGCTCGGCGAGCCGGTCGAGCGGCACCGCCACCGGCCGTCTGGGCCGCTCGATACCGGGGGTGGCCGCCCTGGCGCCCAGGAGAAGCCGCCGGTCCTCGCGCCGCACCCGCAGGAAATCAACCGCATGTTCCACGTCGACCAGCAGCTCCACTGCTTCGATGACCGCGGCCTCATCCTCGCCGTCAGCAGCGCGCGGCTGACGGGGCAGCAGCAGCCGCAGCTTCAGTTCCAGCACCTGCGCCACCCGCGGCAGCGCCTCGCTGGCCGTGTCCAGGTCGAAGTGGCTGAGCGACTCGAAGTGGGCCAGCCAGCTTCTGACCAGGCCGAGCAGGTCAAGCTGTGACGGTGGCAGACGCCCGCTGCGCAGCGCGGTCAGCAGTTCCGGCAGGGTGCCGCTGAAAGCCGGCTGGTCCACCGTGAACTCGGCAGGAAAAGCGTCAGGGAGCTCCTGATTCACGCGTTCAAGGATACCGCCTGCAGCGGCAGGCTAAGCTCGGGTTGATGTACGACCTTCTCCGACCGATCCTGTTCAGACTCGATGCAGAACGGGCGCACGACCTGACCATGGCGGGCCTGAGCCTCGCCTCCAGAAGCCCCGGACTGCTGCGGGCCATGTCCTGGCTGTGGCGCCGTGACGACCCCCGGCTGAAGGTGGACGCCTTCGGCCTCAGCTTCAGTAACCCGCTCGGCCTGGCAGCCGGCATGGACAAGGACGCCCGCGCCGTACCGGCCTGGGCCGCTCTGGGCTTCGGTTCTGCCGAGGTCGGCACGGTAACCGCCCTCCCCCAGGAAGGCAACCCCCGGCCACGCCTGTTCCGGCTGAAGGACGACCTGGCGCTCATCAACCGCATGGGCTTCAACAACGCCGGTGCCCGTGCGGCCGCTGACCGCATCCGTCAGCTCGGCGACGCTGCTGACAGCGGCAGCCGGCGTCCCGCCGGTCTCAGGCTGGGCATCAACGTCGGCAAGTCCCGGGCGCGTGACCTCACTGAAGCGGCCGCTGATTACCGTGAGTCGCTGGAACTTGTCTGGGAACTGGCTGACTACATCGTCCTGAACGTGAGTTCCCCCAACACCCCGGGGCTGCGGCAGCTGCAGGAACGCGGCCCGCTTGTCGAACTGCTCGGCATAACCGCTGAGCTGCAGACGCGTGCCGCCCGGCCGGTTCTGCTGAAGATCGCCCCGGACCTGACGGACGATGCCCTGCTCGACATCTGCAGCATCGCGGACGGGCACGGCCTGTCGGGCATCATCGCCACCAACACCACGATCAGCCGCGAGGGCCTGTCCGCCGACCCGCAGGAACAGGGTGGACTGTCCGGCCTGCCGCTGCGGGAGCGATCAGCTGAGGTCCTGCGCGTACTGCGGTCAGCGACCGACCTGCCGCTCGTATCAGCCGGTGGCATCTGGTCCGGCTCCGACGCCGTTGCGCGCATCCGTGCCGGCGCCTCGCTGCTGCAGGTGTTCACCCCGTTCGTCTACCGGGGACCGGCGCTGCTGGGCGAGATGCGGCGGGCCCTGCTCAGTGAAGTGGAACGTGAAGGTGTTGCTTCGGTTCAGGACCTGATCGGTATGGACGCCTAGGAACCGCGGTGGCGGGCCTGCCAGCGGTGCTCGCTGACACCCGTCCTGGTGTTGACCAGCCGCGCCAGGTTGAAGAGCAGGTCAGAGACGCGGTTCAGGAAGCGGATGGCCTCAGGGTTTACCGTCTCCTGCTCCATGAGTGCGACCGCGTCCCGTTCCGCCCGTCTGACCACGCTGCGGGCCACGTGCAGGGCGGCAGCAGCAGGGTCGCCACCGGGCAGGATGAAAGCCGTCAGCGGTTCCAGCTCTGCGTCCAGCGTGTCGATCAGCTCTTCCAGCCAGGTGACGTCTTCAGCGGTGATCGGCTGCAGCTTCTCGCGCTGGCGCGCCGTATGCGGGGTGGCCAGGTCAGCGCCGAGTTCGAACAGCAGCGACTGCAGCTGGGCCAGCTTCTGGTCGAGCTCCCGGTCCATCAGACCGGCACGTGCCAGGCCGATGAAGCTTGAGGCCTCATCGACGCTGCCACAGGCGGTCACCCGCAGAGCCGACTTGCTGACGCGTTCGCCTCCGTAGAGGCCCGTCTGTCCGGTGTCACCGGTACGGGTGTATATCTTCATGACTCAGATGATACGGTGCCCATCCGCTGGCCGTACCTCTCCTCGACGTACTCGTTGAGCAGGATGTTGAAGTCGGCGGCGAGATCAGGCCCCTGCAGCGTCCTGTACAGCGAACCGTCCCGGTACACGGGCGCCCTGGGTGATTCCCCGGTACCCGGCAGGGAGATGCCGATGTCCGCGTGCCGGGACTCGCCTGGCCCGTTGACGACGCAGCCCATCACCGCAACACGCATGTTCTCCACACCCGGGTAACGTTCCCGCCACTCCGGCATCTGGGCCTTCAGGTGCGCCTGGATATCGCGGGCCATCTCCTGGAACAGGGTGCTGGTCGTGCGGCCGCAGCCCGGGCAGGCGGTCACGCTCGGTGCGAACGCGCGCAGTTCCAGTGACTGCAGGATCTCCTGGGCGATCTCGACTTCCCGTTCGCGCGGTGCGCCCGGATCCGGCGTGAGTGACACCCTGATGGTGTCACCTATCCCCTCGGCCAGCAGTGGCGTGAGGGCAGCAGCGCTGGCGACGGCACCTTTGATGCCCATGCCGGCTTCGGTCAGTCCCAGGTGCAGCGGGTAGTCACAGCGTTCCGCGAGCAGTCGGTACACTTTCCACAGGTCGGCGACCCGGCTGACCTTGCCGCTGATGATGATGCGGTCGCGGCCCAGGCCACGCTCCTCAGCCAGTTCGGCTGAGAGCAGCGCCGACTGGAGCATCGCCTCGATGAGCACGTCAGCCGCTGGCAGCGGCTGCGGCAGGCCAGCGTTCTCATCCATCAGCCGGGTGAGCAGCTGCTGGTCGAGCGAGCCCCAGTTGACCCCGATGCGGACAGGTTTACCGTGCTCGATGGCCGCGTCGATGATCGTCAGGAAGTTGGCGTCGTGGTGTTTGCCGGCCCCGACGTTGCCGGGATTGATGCGGTACTTGGCGAGTGCCGCGGCCATGTCCGGGAACTGGGTCAGCAGCTGATGCCCGTTGTAGTGGAAGTCCCCGACGAGCGGAACGTGGGCGCCCAGCGTGTCCAGCTGCCGGCGGATCTCCGGCACTGCCTCCGCAGCGGCGCGGTTGTTCACCGTGATGCGGACGATCTCACTGCCCGCGCTGGCCAGGCGGACCACCTGGTTGACCGTCGCGGCCACGTCAGCCGTATCCGTGTTGGTCATCGACTGCACCACGACCGGGTGCTGACTGCCGACCGGTACGTGACCGACCATGACGGTCGTGGTGGGGTTGCGCCGCGGGACCATAGTGTTCATGGTTCAGAGTTTAGCGTGGCGGACCGGTCGGGCCCGCCTCAGGCACGACCGCCGATCAGGCGTAGCACGTCCGGCAGCAGCTGCCGGCTCACCGAGATGGCTTCGCCGTGGTGGATGCCGGCCTCGCCGGACCAGCTGCCGAAGAAACCGCCGGCTTCTTCCAGGATCACCGGGAACGGTCCGCAGTCCCAGGCGTTCATGACCGGGTCGAGCATCAGTTCGATGCGGCCGCTGGCCACGAGGGCGTGACCGTACGCGTCGGACCAGCCGGCCCGCACGAGCGTCGCCGCAGCCAGCCGTTCGAAAGCCTCCTGCCGGCCGTGTGGGCGGAAGTTGCCGACGTCCGTGAAGGCGAGGGTCGCCTGGGCCAGGTCGGCAGTACTGCTCACCCGGACCTTGCGTCCGTTCAGGAAGGTGCCGGAGCCACGCCGGGCCCACAGCGTCTCGCCCAGCGCCGGGAAGTGGACCACACCGACCTGGTTGACGCCATCGACCTCGAGGCCGAGCAGGACCGCGTAAAGCGGCACGCCGCGCATGAACGACTTGGTGCCGTCGATCGGGTCGACGTACCAGCGGAAGCTGGCGCCACTCAGTGACTCGCCGTGTTCCTCGCCGACCACGTCATGGCCCGGCAGGTCCCGCTCCAGGCGGGCGCGGATCAGCTCTTCAGCCTGGGTGTCGGCGATGGTTACGGGCGACAGGTCAGGTTTGAGGCTGGCGGTGAGCTCGTTACGGAAATGGCCCAGGGTGACGCGGCCGGCGTCCTGGGCGGTTCTGATGGCGAAGTCAAGGTATCGGTCCAGCTCGGCGGAACCGGGCCCGGTCTGGTTGGCTGACAAGCGGATCACTCCCCGTACGCGGTAGACTTTCCTGCACAATGCTCCTGACACGAGAACAGCTCGAAGCGAACGAGCACAGCGTACTCGCACCCTACGCCAGTTTTGCGGACCAGTCACGGGGTCGGCTGCATCCGGAGGGCGAGAGCGCCCGCCGCACCGCCTACCAGAAAGACCGTGACCGGGTCATCCACACGACGGCGTTCCGGCGGCTGGAGTACAAGACGCAGGTGTTCGTGAACACCGAAGGTGATCATTACCGCACCCGGCTCACCCACACCCTTGAAGTCGCCCAGGTGGCGCGCTCCATCGCCCGGGCCCTGGGCCTGAACGAAGACCTGGCTGAGACGGTCGCCCTTGCTCACGACCTGGGACACCCGCCGTTCGGCCACGCCGGTGAGAAGGCGCTGAACGAACTGGCGGCAGATTTCGGCGGCTTCGACCACAACAAGCAGACCCTCCGCATCGTCACCAGACTCGAGCGCCGCTACGGTGACTTCCCCGGCCTGAACCTGACCTGGGAAACACTCGAAGGAATCATGAAGCACGAGACCGAGTACGACCTGCCTGACGCGGACTGGGAGCCGGACAAGCAGCCCGGTCTCGAAGCCCAGGTCGTCAACATGGCTGACGAACTTGCCTACAACGCCCACGACCTGGACGACGGGCTCGGCTCCGGCCACCTGACGCCCGCCCAGATAAGGGAAGTGCCGGTGATCGGCCGGCTGATGGACGAACTGGGTCTCAGCGTCGGAAGTTTCGGCGACCAGGAGCGTTACCTGCTCATCCGGGAACTGCTCGGCCTCATGATCGACGACGCGGCCATCCACACGGCCCGGGTGCTGGGCGATGCCGGCATCAGTACCGTTGCAGACGTCCGGTCAGCCGGCCGCAAGCTGGTCAGCAACAGTCCCGGGCTGGCCGCAGAACTGCGCGAGCTGAAGAGCTTCCTGTACGAGAACTTCTACTACCACTACCGGCTCATCCGGATGACCCAGAAAGCCCGGCACATACTTGAGCGGATATTCAACGCCTACATGGAGACGCCGCGCATGCTGCCGCGCAGCGTGCAGGCGGTGACTGAGGAGCGCGGCACCGGCCGGGCGGTCATCGATTACCTGGCCGGCATGACCGACCGCTACGTCGGCAGGGAGTACCAGCGCCTGTTCGCGCCTGACGTCCTGACCTGAGCAGAAAGTCGGGGGCTGCAGCACGTGCTGCAGCCCCCGACTGATTCGTGTGTTCAGCTGCTCCTCAGCGGCTGGCCGCGCCCAGCACCTCACCGGTGACGGCGTCACGCAGCCACACGGCGCTGACGTTGCCGCGCAGAATGCGGACCATGGTCCACGGCGAAGTGAGCGCCTGACTGACCATCGTGCCCGGAGCAGGTTCGCTGAAGCGCACGTCGACGTAGATCTCTGAACCGACCTGCCACATCGCTTCGACACTGACTCCGTAGCCGCCTGAGGGCCGCTGCCCCATGAACAGTGCCAGCACTGTCTCGCGGCTGAAGTCGACTGCCGGGGCGGGCGGAGGACTGAGCTGGGTGCCGTTGGCGCTGTTCCAGGCCTGCAGGTACGCTTCCTGACTGCCGAGCAGGCGCCAGCTGGCTTCCGTGCCGACGGTGGCGCCACTGCCTGAGGCCAGGTGGTCGAAGAACACCTCGTCTTCGGCCGGGCCGCTGTCAGCTGCGATGGTGCTGATCTGACGCTGCAGGTAGAAACCACTGCGCAGGTACTCTTCGATCCCGTTCACGGTACGGGCTGCGGACGGCATGACGTCCAGGACGGTTACGACCACGGGGCCACGGCCTTCCAGGTAATCCTGCAGGGCATCTGCCTCGGAGCGGGTCAGCTGGGCCAGGTTCTGCAGGCCCGACAGGCGCGGGACTGGCACGACCCGGGTGTTCACGCCGCGGCGGGCGTCTTCAAGCAGCGTGAACCAGACCGCACCGTCCCAGTACAGAACCTGTGCGGCATCCTGGCCGACCTGCACACGCATGTCGCTGCTGCCGCCGATGTAGCTGGCCTCCGTCGGAGCCCGCTGCAGCAGGGCGAGCGGTTCACGCAGGAACGGCTGACCGTTGACGTCGAGCGCGTCGGAAACGACCATACTGCCGGGTTCACGGTTGGGGGCGCGGGTCAGGGTCAGCGTCTCATCGGCGAGCTGAAGCTCACGCGGCTGGCCATAGAACCAGCTGACCCGGACGTACTCTGAACCGACAAGGTTCACTTCATGCAGCGACGGTTGCGCATCCGGTGCGCAGGCGATCAGCAGGATCAGTGGCACAACGGCCAGCAGGGAACGCATCAGTACCTCCTCATGTCTGGCGGCATGCTATCACCCGTCCGGCCCATTTCCGTGAGTCGGGCCTGAGAACCCGGCTCAGCCCAGGCTGTCGATGAACTGCCGCGCCGTCCGGCCACTGTGGCCACCGGCCCGGCGTGAGAAGAGCAGAGCCGCCTCCTGCAGCTCCGCGGGGTCCAGACCCCGTTCCCGGGCCAGACCGGCGACCGTCTGCAGGAAGCGGCGCTGATCAGCGGCCGGGAAGGTGATGACCACTCCGAAGCGGTCTGCCAGTGCCAGTTTCTCCTCGGCGGTGTCCCAGGCGTTGGCGTCATCATCAAGCGGGTCGGGCCGGTCGGAGAAACGGGCAGCGACCAGGGTGCGCCGGTTGGTGGTCGCCAGCACGATGACGTTGTCCGGTATGGCCCGGAGCGTGCCGTCCAGGACGGATTTCAGCTGCTGCCACACGCCATCGTCCCGGCTGAAACCGAGGTCATCGGCGAACAGCACGAACCGCAGCGGCGAGTCAGCCAGCTGCCGGAGCAGTCCCGCCAGCCCGGTGAAGCCGCGGGCTGACAGTTCGATCATGCGCAGGCCCCGGTCCGCGTACTCGTGAAGGAGGGCGCGGGCCGCCGTTGACTTGCCGCTGCCGCGGCTGCCGTACAGCAGGATGTTCTGGGCGCTGCCACCGTCAAGCCAGGCGGTCACGGTTTCACGCAGCCTGCCTGTCTGGCTCTCAAGCCCGTAAAGCGCCGACAATGGTCCGCTGACCGGTGCAGCCACGTCCTCGAGCTGTTCGCCGTCCCAGTGCCAGGCGAGCGCCCGGGCCAGCCAGCCCTGGCCCTGTTCCGCCCAGATGCTGTGCAGCTGTTCCGCGCTCAGGCTGCCTGCAGCCAGGGCGGCCGCGACCTGCTGCACTGCCGGGGCCGGTTCCGCTGCGAGGCCGGTGAGCGGCGGGAGCTGCGCCCCTGCCAGGCCGTGCCAGTCGGTGGCTGCCAGGCGGTTGAGCAGCTGCAGGTCCAGCTGCAGCGCGGCCGCGGCACTCCCCTGCCGGCTGCTCGCAGCTGAGGTGGTCAGCCGCCCATAGAGCAGCTCGGCGGCGAAGGCAGCCGGCAGGCTCGTGTGGCCATGCGTGGCCAGTGCCCGCCAGAGCCGCTGATACGCAGCCGGCGCCGCCGCCCGGTCGTCATTCAGGCTGAGTTCGAGTTTCAGCAGCGCCGTCCACCAGGGGTTGTCCTGCCCCAGTCCGCACAGCAGCCACGGTTCCTGTGTCATCCGCCGTCACCTCCGGCCCGTCGCCCGTCACGCTGCCCAGCCGGTCCAGAAGTCCGGCCTGAAGCGCCGCGCGCGCCTGAGCCAGCCCCGACTCTACCGCGGCCTGCGTGCGGTGGAAATCCCACCAGGCGATCGCAGGATCGATACGCAGCAGTGCCGCGCCGTCCGGCACCGGTTGTGGCCGGGCGTACGACCGGGCCGCCCAGCCGAGGCCACGCAGCACCCGTCCTGGCGGCCAGTTCAGTGAACGGCTCACGCCCCAGTCCGATACTGCCCGGGCCCAGCTGCGCTGGCGCATGCGGCGCAGACCCGCTGCCATCGCCGCTTTCTCGATGTCGATGCCGGTGTTGATCCCGAGCAGCTGTGACCGGCCAAGGCTGAGGGCAGCCCGGAACGGGACCGCTTCAACGAAACCTCCGTCCACCAGCCAGTCCGGGCCGTACTGCACCGGTGCGAACAGCAGCGGCAGCGAGCAGGACGCGACGGCCGCCCGGGCCAGGCTTCCTTCACTGACGACTTCCAGGCCGCCGTGGGTCAGGCTCGTGGTGGCGATGGCCAGCGGCCGCTCCAGGTCTTCGAGCCGGGCACCGTGGAACAGCACGGCATCAAGCCAGGCCTGCAGCCGGCGCCCGTGCACCAGACTGCCACGGTGCAGTCCGGGGTCAGCAGCCTGGGCCCAGACCTGCCGGGCGGTCGGTGCGGTGAGCAGTTCCCTCATCCGCTCTGGTGGCGTGCCCATCGCCCACAGCCCGGCGACGATCGCCCCGAAGGAGGTGCCGGCCAGGCCGGCCGGTTCAGTACCGGCCTCCTGCAGGGCCAGGAGCACTCCCACATGCGACATCGCCCGGGCGGTACCACCACCCAGCGCCAGGACCAGGTCGGCTGCCACAGTCATGGAACATGCTACCGCCTGAACGTCAGGGCGCCGCGGCGGCCGGTGGTAGGATTCAGGACGTGACAGCTATCTCACAGCGGTCCCGTCCGGTCACGTTCGCCGAAGTGATCGGCCAGGATCACGTTACCGGGATCCTGGCCGCAGCCGTCAGGCAGGACCGGCTCGGACATGCCTACCTGTTCTCCGGCCCGCGTGGCGTCGGCAAGACCACGAGTGCCCGCCTGCTGGCGATGGCGGTCAGCTGCAGTGACGATGGGGACCGGCCCTGCGGCCACTGCGAAGGCTGCCGCCTGGTGGCAGCGGGCTCCCACCCTGATGTGATCGAGCTGGACGCCGCCAGCAACAACTCAGTCGAAGACATCCGCGATCTGCGTGAGAAGGTCGGTCTGGCCAGCATGCGCGGCGGCCACCGCGTGTGGATACTGGACGAGGCGCACATGCTGAGCCGCGCAGCGGCCAACGCGCTGCTCAAGACGCTTGAGGAGCCGCCACCCCGGCTCATGTTCATCCTCGCCACGACCGAGCCGGAGAAGCTGCCCCCGACCGTCCTGTCGCGCTGCCAGCATTACCGGTTCCGGCGCCTGTCGGACACCGAGATCCAGGGGAAGCTGGAAGCGATCTGTGCAGCAGCTGGCGTCGCTGCTGAACCGGAAGCGCTGGCACTAGTAGCGCGCAGCGCTGAAGGTGCGATGCGTGACGCCGAATCGCTGCTGGAGAGGCTGCTGGCACCCGGCGCCGGGATCACCCGGGAACAGGTGACGGCGGCACTGGGCCTGCCACCGGCTGAACGCCTCCAGGAGCTCGCCAGCGCCGTCGCCAGTGGCGACCTGGACGCCGCCACCCGCACAGCTACGGCGCTTTATCACGACGGTTTCGCCCCACGCTCCCTGGCCGAACGGCTGAACGTAACGCTGCGGGACGCCCTGATGAACTCACTCACCGGTGAAGGCACCTTCCGGCTGAAGCTGGACCAGGAACAGCTGATGCGCCTCATCGAGTGCCTGGTCGACCAGCAGGAACGTTTCATCCGGCGCGATGACCTGTTCTCGCTTGAGGTCACACTGATCCGGGCCATCAACAGCCTGCGCCCACCGGCGCCTGCTGCAGCCGTGGCTGAACCGGCCCGGGCCATCCCTGACTTCGACCCGCTGGCCCGGCCCGGCCGGCCTGCAGCACCCGCACCGGCAGCCGCCCGCAGTACCCGCGCTGAGGCGAAACCGGCGGCAGCTGCTACCGGCCGGAAGTTCAGCTTCCACTCGGTCCGGGAACAGGCCGGTGGCAAACTGCGCGCCTTCCTGGCACCGGCCCGCGACTCGGTAGAAGGAACTGTGATCACGCTCGAGTATCCCGACAGCGGCCGCTTCCACTACAGCCAGCTCATGATCCACCTGGCTGAGTTCGAAGAGCTGGTCCGCAAGGTGGCCGGCTCTGAGTACAGCCTGGACATCCGCGGCCCCGGGGGTGCCGCTCCGGCAAAAAAACCGTAACGGGGCGTCCCGCCAGGACGGCCGCCCCGCCGGCAGCCCAACCAGCGGCAGCTGCGCCTGAACCTGCCGCGAAGACTGAGCCGGAAGCGGCTCCCGCAACCGCGCAGCAGGCAGAAACTGAGTACGTTCCGCCCGAGAGCACTGAGTCACAGTTCGAGGACCTGCCGCCGGACTTCTGGGACGAACCGGCTGACCGGGCTGAAGCAGCACCCGACGTACCCGCGAAGCCGGCCTCACCGGCGCCGCCAGCGCCCGCTGCAGCCGTGAAGCCGGCGGCTCCGGCCCGGCCTGCAGAAGCTGCCAGTGCAGCTGCTGGCACAGGACTCGCACTCGTTCAGGAACTGTTCCCCGGCAAGGTGCTGAACATCGAGAAGTTCAGCGACAGCGAAGACGGTACAGGGATGGGGGTAGAATCCGAAAGCTATGAATATCCAGAAGCTGATGAAGGAAGCCCAGAAGGCTCAGGAGAAGATGCGTGAGGCGCAGGAGCGGCTCGCACAGCAGTCAGTTGAAGGCAGTGCCGGCGCCGGTCTGGTGACGGCAACTGCCAACGGTGCCGGCGAGATAACCGGTATCCGTATCGACCCGAAGACCGTCGATCCTGAGGACGTGGAACTGCTCGAAGACCTTGTCACCGCCGCGGTGAGCGACGCCCAGCGCAAGGCCCGTGAACTGCAGGAACGCGAGATGGGTGGCGCCCTGGGTGGCCTCGGCGGGGCAGGCGGGCTCGGAGGCCTGTTCTGAAGTACCCGCCCTCACTGGTCCGCCTGATCCGGGAGCTGGGCCGCCTGCCCGGCGTCGGACCGAAGAGCGCCCAGCGGCTGGCCTTCCACCTGTTCAACCAGCCGGACGAGGACGTGCGCGGACTGGCTGAGGCGATCCTCGATGCCAAAGCCGGCCTGGCGACCTGCCCGGTCTGTTTCAACATCATGGACGCCCGTCAGGAGACGTGTTCCATCTGTGCCGACAGCCTGCGTGACCGGAGCCTCATCTGCGTGGTGGAACAGCCGGCCGACCTGCTCGCGCTGGAACGTTCCGGTGGCTTCAGCGGGCTGTACCACGTGCTGCACGGCGCCCTCTCCCCCATGAACGGCATCGGTCCGGACCAGCTCCCGTTCCGTCAGCTGCTGGAACGGCTGGACGGGGTGAGCGAAGTCATCCTGGCTACGTCGACGACGGTGGAGGGTGAGGCGACCGCCATGTACCTGGCCCGCCTGCTGCAGGACACGGACGTGGCTGCTTCACGCATCGCCTACGGATTGCCGGTCGGCGGCGACCTGGAGTACGCCGACGAGGTCACCCTGGGCCGTGCCATCGCCCACCGCCGCTCGGTCTGAGGACAGCAGCTGCTGCAGGCGCTCCTTGACAGGGCAGGATCTGTCCTTATAATGGCGCCGTTGCTGGACAATGGCTGAGCAGACAGTGGTACCGGCCTCACGGCATGGTGCCCGGCGCCGCCATCACGCCAGTTCATGAGGTGATCTTTGAGCAGTGCAGACAAGAAACTGGTGATCGTGGAATCACCGACCAAGGCACGGACCATCCGCCGTTTCCTCCCGTCTGAGTACGAGGTGGAGGCGAGCATGGGCCACGTCCGTGACCTGCCGGCCAGCGCCGCAGAGATACCGGCCCGCTACCGCGACCAGCCCTGGGCCAGGCTCGGCGTGCGGGTCGACGATGGTTTCAAACCGCTTTACGTGGTCGCCCCCAAGAAGAAACAGACCGTCAACAGGCTGAAGAAGCTGCTTGAAGACGCGAGCGAAGTTTACATCGCGACGGATGAGGATCGCGAAGGCGAATCCATCGGCTGGCATCTCGTCGAGCTGCTCGAACCGACGGTGCCCATAAAACGCATGGTGTTCCACGAGATCACCGAGGACGCGATCCTGCGGGCACTGGAACAGACACGTGACATCGACCGCAACCTCGTCGACGCGCAGGAGACCCGCCGGGTACTCGACCGGCTCGTCGGCTACACGGTCTCGCCATTGCTGTGGCGCAAGATCGCACCGAAACTGTCAGCCGGCCGCGTACAGAGCGTCGCCGTCCGCCTGCTCGTCATGCGTGAGAAGGAACGGCTGGCGTTCGTACCTGCCAGTTACTGGGACCTGAAGGCGCGCCTCAGCCAGGAAGCCGCCACAGCCGGTTTCGATGCCGTGCTCACTGCCGTCGGTGGCCTGCGGGTCGCCACCGGCCGTGACTTCGATGACAACACGGGCCGGCTCAGGGAAGGCACGGTCGCGGGCCGGGACGTCCTGCTGCTCGACCGCGCCGAAGCGGACAGCCTGCGCAACCTGGCGGAAGCCGGCAGCTGGCAGGTGCAGAAGGTCGAAGAACGCTTCGTCACCCGCAACCCGGCGGCACCGTTCACCACCTCGACCCTGCAGCAGGAAGCGAGCCGCAAGCTGGGCATGAGTGCCCGGGACACGATGCGCGTCGCCCAGAGCCTGTACGAGAACGGGTACATCACCTACATGC
>CAYPKV010000051.1:0-15301 GCA_964411415.1 uncultured bacterium | reverse complement strand
ATCAGGCGCTGGGGGCTGATGCGCAACACGCGTACCGAGAACATCCAGGAGCACAGCCTGCAGGTGGCAATGGTCGCACATGCCCTGGCCGTAATCCGGATCGAGCGTTTCGGCGGCACGGCCGACCCGGCCCGGGTGGCGCTTCTCGCCGTGTTCCACGACGCTGAAGAAGTCATCACCGGCGACCTGCCGACGCCGATCAAGTACTTCAACCCACAGGTGCGGACTGCTTTTGGCGAGCTGAGCCTGGTGGCGCAGGACCGGCTGCTTGGCATGCTGCCTGAGTTCATGCGGGCCCATTACGAGCCGCTGCTGCGGGACGGGACCGCGGCTCAGGGTGAACTGGAACTGGTCAAGGCGGCCGACCGCATATGTGCATACCTGAAGTGCCTGGAAGAAGCTAAGGCCGGCAACAGCGAGTTCGCGCTGGCAGAGCAGCAGATATGGCAGAGCCTGCAGGAGTCGGAGCTGCCTGAGGTCGGCGTGTTCATGGACACATTCGTGCCGAGCTTCAGGCTCACCCTCGATGAGCTGAACTGAACTGAGTCAAATACACAGCATGTGTAAGTTGTGTAAGTCACACAACAGCTTGACTATGCTACAATGAAGCCATGTTGGCCAGGGTCGTCGCATCAGTCGTGTTCGTGCTGGCAGTCAGCTTCGCTGCTGACCCGGCACTGGCTGCGCTGGAGAAGGAGCCCGCAGCTGAACCGCATGGAATGGATCTCACTGCTGTCGACGGCGTGCCGCGCTTCGAGCTCCGGCCCGACGAACAGGGCGGCTCGCTGCTGGTTCTGGGCCTCAACGTGTTCACGCCCCAGCAGCTGGTCCAGTTCGTGACCGCACTGCCGGAGTTCCTTGAAGGCGCGGCCCGCCTGGGTGAAGGTCAGACGCTGGTGCTGCGTCAGGCCGGCGTGCACGGCTACGTGGCGCTGTCAGCCGACTGGGCCGAACCGCTGAACCGCTTCACGCTGACGTTCCACGCTGAAGCGCCTGCGGCGGTCGCCAACGTGGCCGCTGTCCAGGGCATGGGACTCGAGTTCCTCAGCATGCTGCTGACCCAGGAATGAACTTCTTGACAGATAAATTAAAGGGTAATTATATTGACGCTACCATGTGTGCGTTACGGAGTCCCCTGTCATGAGCAGCCGCGCCGAGCTCGTACTGAGCATCGACCAGCCGGTCGCCCGCAACCGCCACATCGCGAATCTGTCCGAAGAAGACCGGCGCCTGCTCGCCGCTGAAGCGGTGCAGCAGCGTGACATCGAGCTGCTCTGGGCCATCACCGCTGCCTACCTGAGCCGTAAAGGCCGCAAAGGTTCCAACCTGAGTCCGAACACGCTCAAGCAGTACGAGCGCGGAGTCCGTGAACTGCTGCTCATGTGGGAGCACGTGAACCTGCTGCGGCCTGGTGAAGACGCAGCCGCCAACTACGTCGAAGACCTGCGCACCGGTCACACCGACGCGCTGCAGCGCGCCGCACCGATCAGCCACACAGACGGACCGCTCAGGCCCGGAGGCCGGCGCCGCCGGGCCGACGGCCGCTACAGCGAGGCGACGATAGCGATAAAGATCGCCGCCGGCCGCCTGCTCTACTCCGCCCTCAGCTGGACGCGGGTGTTCACCGGCGAGAACCCGTTCGAAGGCGTCAGCATCGGCAAGCTGCAGAGCCACATCGAGAAAGACCTGGCCAGTGCGCATTACAGCGAACGTGAACTCGGCCTGCTGGAGAATTATGTGGCCAAAGAAGGCGATGCGGATGACCGGCTGGTACTGCTGCTCGGCGCCCATGCCGGCCTGCGGGTAAGTGAGATGCTGGCGCTCGAATGGCGCCACATCCACTGGGACCAGCAGGAGCTGCTGGTCGTGGCCGGCAAGGGCAACAAGACCGCTGCCGTCGTCATGAGCCCGTCGCTGCTTGACGCGCTCCACCTGCAGTTCCAGACGCTCAGGGCACAGAACGTCGACCCGCTCTCGCCCACCAGCCCGTTCCGCTTCGTGCTCACCGAACGCCGGAGTCCCTCAGGCGTGTACCGCCGCCTGCGCCGCCACTGCCTGGCTGCCGGCGTGCCGTTCAAGAAGGTTCACGGCCTCAGGCACTCCGCCGCTACCTGGATGCTGCGCGAAACCGGCCGCATCGACCTCGTCCAGGATCACCTGCGCCACGAGACCCTGGAGATGGCCCGTCACTACGCCCGGGGTGACAGGACTGCCCTGCGAGAGGCGCTGAAGAACCGTGGCTGAAGACCGGCCCGGACTCCGGCTCGCCACGCTCATATACGTGCGCAGCGAAGGACGCACCCTGATGGTGCACCGTAACCGCAAGCCCGGCGACTGGCATGAAGGCCGCCACAACGGTCTGGGCGGCAAGCTCGAACCAGGTGAGTCACCTGAACAGTGCATGCAGCGGGAACTGCTGGAGGAATCCGGCCTGACTGCACTGACCTGGCGGCTCAACGGCATGATCACCTTCCCCACTTTCGACCGCAGCAACGACTGGTACGTTTTCGTTTACACGGTCAGCTCATACAGTGGCAACCTCATGACTGATTCACCGGAAGGCGACCTGCTCTGGGTGCCGGACGGGGAGCTGCAGGACCTGAACCTGTGGCCGGGCGACCGGATATTCCTGCCCTGGCTGGACCGGGACGGCTTCTTCTCTGCCCGGTTCATGTACGACGGCCCCGAGCTGATTGACCATACAGCTGTCTGGTATTGACCGGAACACCGCTACTTCCGCCGCTGGTTCCGATATCCGGCCGGCCGGTTCATGATAAGCTTCCTGACGTCGAAACCTGATTTATTGGTTCAGGTTCGCTGTCAGGGGTCAGGATGAGCGAGAAAGAAGCCGTGCCGGGCAGCCGCGCTTCGCTGGAAACCGGTCATGACGATAACGCTGTCGAAAAGCCAGCCAGAAAACGGATACGGGTACTTCCCCCCGAAAGGCTGGAAACAGGCGGCAGGACCGGGCTGTGCAGTGCTGCCGACGCAGCTGTTTTCCTCGTGCGCATCGCAGCACCCATCTCATGGCTCAAGATCCAGGACCTCCTCTACTACGCCCAGGGCTGGCACCTCGTCTGGGACGGTGAACTGCTGTTCAGCGAACCGATCGTCGCCACCCGGGACGGGGTCCGCATCCAGCAGCTCGATGACATACTCACCGGCCGCTTCGACGTGAAAGTCAGTGACCTGCGCAAAGGCCGTTCCGACCGCCTCAGCGAGAGCCAGAAACGCACTGTCGTCGGCGTCACCAGTTTCTACGCGGGCCGTTCCCATTACCGGCTCAGCGAGCAGATCCGCCAGGAGCAGCCGTGGTTGCATGCCCGCGCCGGCTGTGCCGAGGACTCAGTTCAGAACATCGACCCGTCCGTGCTGTTCCGCTTCTTCAGCAGACTCTGACGCTGAAAGCACCAGCCCGCGGATGATAGACTGGCGCCATCGCAAAGGTGGCCCGGTGCACTTCTGTTGAGATTCCTGGAGGTAAGCAGTGAGATCATCCATCCTTCTGGCTTCACTCGTGGGGACAGCGCTGTTGCTGTCGGCCTGCGGACCCAGCCAGCGCGAACAGGACCTTGAAGCAGAAGTAACGGCCCTGCAGGGTCAGGTCAGCGGACTGAGCTCCGACCTGGCGGCCCGTGAAGCGGTCGCTGCCGATCTGGATGCCAGTCTCAGCCAGGCGATGGAGTCGATCAGCAGCCTGGAAGGCCGCCTGGAAGAGGTAACGGCGGCCGAGGGACTGCGTCTGGCTGAACTCGAAGAGGCCAGGGCGGAGCTCGCTGAAGCCGGTGAACGGCTCGCGGACCTGGAGCTGCAGTTGGCCGAGAGCCTGGATGAGAACCAGTCGCTGGCCCGCATCGCCGGCGAGTACGACGAGCTGCTGGAATCACATGCACAGCTGGAAGCCGAACTGGCGGAGCTCACTGAACAGATCGTAGCCGGCGCCGGTCAGGGCGGCGAAGCTGCTCTGGCGCTGGCCGATGAACTGAGCAGCCTTGAAGCGGAACTGCAGGAACGGGACGCGCGGCTGAACGTGGCCCTCGAACAGCTCGCCGGTCAGACTGAGCTTGTGGCCCGGCTGGAACAGCAGCTGGCAGACACCGAAGCTGACCTGCCGGAACTGGACCGCCAGACGGATGAGCTGGCGACCGCGGTGGCGACAGCCGAAGCTGCTGCGGATGAAAGTGCTGCGGAGCTCGGGGAACTCGAAGCCCAGCTGAGTCAGGTCAGGGCGGAACAGGAACGCCTCATCAGTGATCTGACCGAAGCGGCAGAAGTGCGCCGGGAGCTGGAAGCCGATCTGCAGGCACTCACTGCCGAGCGAGAGACGCTCCGGGCTGAACTCGCTGAAGCGGGCACGGAGCGCGCGCAGCTGGAAGAACAGCTCGCCGGACTGACCGGCGCTGCAGAGGAGCTGGAAGCCGAACTCGCTGCGGCGCTGGCAGTGCAACAGGAAGCCCGCGAGCGGCTCGAGTCCGTGCAACAGGAACATGCTGACCAGATCGCCTCGCTCAACGCCACGATCAGCAGCCTGGAGACGCTGCAGGCGGAACAGTCCGGGGAGCTGACCGACCTGCGGGCGGAACTCAGCCAGAGTCAGGAGCAGCTCAGTGCCGCCCGTGAACAGCAGGAACGCCTGCGCGTGCAGCTCGCTGAGGCGTCTGCCCTGTCAGTGGCGCTCGAGCGCCAGTCAGAGATGCTTGAAGAAGAACTCGCCAGCCGGGATGAGCAGATAAGCGGACTGACTGCTGAACGGGACGGACTGCAGGACCTGGCTGTCACGCTGGAGCAGCAGGTCGAAGAAGCCCGCGCCCAGGCCAGAGAGATAAGCGCCGCTTACGACGCCTTCCGGAACAGCGCTGAACAGCTCAGCACCGAGCAGCTGGCGGACATGGAGTCGCTGCGGCTGGAACTCGATTCGGCCCAGGGGGAACTGGCCCGGCTCACCGGTGCCCGTGGGCTGTACACCGTCCAGCCGGGTGATTCGCTCTCCTCCATCGCCGCGTACTTCTACCGGGACGGCAACCGCTGGCCGGACGTACTCGAGGCGAACTCCCAGGTAATCGGTGACAACGCCAACCTGATCTACAGCGGGATGACGCTCATCCTGCCGCAGTGACGGCGCTGGCTGCGCGGCGGCCGAGCAGGGAACCGATCACGTTGCCGGTGCCGTTGTAACCACCGATGGCGGTTATGCCGGGCCGGACCTCAGCGAAGAAGGGCAGCACACCGTTCCGGTAACCTACCCGCGCAGCCCAGCGGTGGGTGATGGCGGCGGTGACGCCAAGCGTCTCACGCAGGAACCGTTCCAGCAGCTCCTGGACGGGTGCGGCCGGCACTGGTTCCGCCCCCAGTTCCGCTGAGCCGCCCCCGTCGCGGAAACCACCCAGCAGCAGGCGGCCGTCAGCCAGCTGCTGCCAGTACTCGAAACCGTAACGCCAGTAAACGGGCCGGCTGTACAGCATCTCGCCCAGTGGTTCCGTTCCGATCATCTGCAGGCGCACCGGCCGGACGTCGTCTGCGAGCTCCGGCAGCAGCTGCGCCAGGCTCCCATCGCTGGCCACGATGACATGCTGACAGCGGACACTCCCCCGCTCAGTGCGGACGAGCGAACTGAGCAGTTCCGTCACCGGGCTGTGCGTGAACAGCCGGGCACCGCCTCGCACGGCCCGCCGGGCCAGTTCGCGGTTGCGGGCGAGCGGGTTGTACACCGCGTCGTGAGGGAACAGCAGGCCGGCGCCTTCCGGGCCCCGGTAAGGTTCGACCGGCAGACCGTGCTCTTCCATGAGCCGCTGCTGCTCGAGGCAGTCCGCCAGTTCGGCTTCGTCGGCTGCGATCCGCAGCGAACCGGTGCGGTGCGCGGCCAGCGGGGTCTCCGCCAGCATCCGGTCGATCTCAGTCATGGTGTCGCGGTACCAGCTGACGGCTGCTTCTTCGCCCAGCTCCCGGACTGCATCGTGGTGGAAGGCAGCCGTGCCGCCGAGCAGGAGCCCGCCGTTACGGCCGGCTGCAGCACCTGCCACGGGACCGGCGTCGAGACCGATCACGTCAACTCCGAGTTCCTGCAGGCGCCGGATCGCGCCAAGGCCGCTGCCACCAAGACCGATGACACACACTTCGGCGGTCAGGTCGCCGGTGAGGACCGGCAGTGGGGCCGGCTCTGTCAGGCCACTGGCCCAGGCGGGGCTGTTGAAGTCTGTGGTCCGGTTCAGAGGAAGAACTCCTGTTCGAGCATGACGGCCAGGGCGTTGCATACCGGCAGGTGCAGCTCCTGTACCTCAGTCGCGGTGACCCGCGGGACCCGCACCAGGCAGTCAGCCAGGCCCTGCCAGCCCTCAGCTTCCCGGCCGCACAGGACTATGCGGTGCAGGCCGAGGCTGCCGGCCAGGCGCAGCGCTGCCTGGTGCTCAGGAGCAGGCTGACCGGAGCTGATGATCACAAGCGCGTCGCCACTGCGGGCGTAGGAGTACACCTGCTGTGCGTAGATGAGCTCAGTGCCGGCTCCTGCTGCGATGGTGCTGAACAGTCCGCCAGGTCCGGTCAGAGCCAGGGCGGGCAGGCCACCCTGCAATCCGCTGGCGAGCCGTTCACCACGCTCGCCATGGTCGGCTTCCAGGCGGCTGCGCAGCGCCGCCGGTACGGGCCGGGGACGTTGCAGGAGGCTGCTCACGAACTGTTCGGCGATGAAACTGCTGGCACCGTGGCCCAGGCTCAGCATCAGACCGCCTGCGCGGAACGTCCTGCTGAGCAGGTCAGCGGCCGTACCGATGTCGGTGCGGCAAACGCTCAGGTCACGGTAGCGGCTGATGAGCCTGTCGATCTCGGGATGGTTCATACTGCCCCTTCCAGCGCAACGGCCGTGTCGGCACGGCTGATGCTGAACACACTGCTGACGCCCCGGTCGCTCGTAACGCCCCACATGGCATCGGCCACACCGAACGTCGTCTTCTGGTGGCTTATGAGCAGGAACTGGGTGCCCCGCTCCGCCAGCCTGGCCACGAAGGTGCTGAAGCGGCTTATGTTCGCCTCGTCGAGCGGTGCGTCGACCTCGTCCAGCACAGCGATCGGCAGTCCTTCCTGACCTGCTCCGTCCATCAGAGCGAACAGGAACGCCAGTGCTCCCATCGTCCGCTCTCCGACTGAGAGCAGGTTGAGCTGGGTCGTGCGTTTGCCGGGCGGCTGGAGCCGGATGGTAAGGCCGGTGGGCCGTCCCTCGTGGCGGACGGTCTCTATGGCCGCTTCGGCTTCGGGACCGAACAGTTCACGCACGTGTGTGACGAACGATTCACTGACGGTGCTGATGGCAGCTTCACTGCGTTCGCTCACCTCGGCATCGACCTCTTCCAGGCTGCGCTGCAGTTCCTCAGCAGCCCGGCCGGCGTCCAGCAGGTCAGCGGCCAGCTGGTGGGCCCGCAGCTGCTCCTGTTCGAGTTCGGCAGCTGCACGGTGGTTGACCGGGCCGATCTGCTCCAGCTGGCTGCTCACCTCCTGCAGGCGGGCCCGCAGGCTGCGTTCGCTGCCCGGCAGCGCCTCGAGCCCCGGTGGGAACCGTCCTGCCTCCTCAACTGCTGCCTGCAGCATGGTCTCACGGCGCGCCAGGGTGAGGCGCACCCGTTCGAGCTGTTCCTGTTGCTGCAGCAGTTCCCGTTCCGCGTCTGCCTGGCGTTCCTCGAGTGCTTTCAGGCGGGCCTGCTGTTCCTGGAGGCCCGCGGCCAGTTCGTCCAGCTTCTGTGGCGACCGGGCCTGCAGAGTGCGGAGGGCCGCTGCTGCCTGTTCCAGCTGACTGTTCAGGCCGGTGATCTCCTGCTGCACGTCCGCGTGTTCGCTGCGGAGCCGTTCCAGACGCTGCCGGTCCGTTCGGTAGCGTTCCAGGGCTGCTTCGAAGGCGCTGTGCCGCTCCCGCTGCAGCCGCAGCTGGGCGTTGGCCTCGGCTTCAGCTGCCGTGGCCCGGGCCAGTTCAGCTGCTGTCGACCTGGTCAGTTCAGCGGCTTCGTCAGCAGCGCCGCGTGCCGCCTGCAGCTGTTCCGGGTCGCTCGCTGCTACCGGCTGTTCAGCGGCGAGCGCGGCGAGGGAAGCCTGCAGTCCGGCACGGCGTTCAGTCAGTTCCTGTTCCAGGCGCTGGCGCACCGCTTCTTCCTGCTGTGACCGGGTCAGCGCGGCAGTAACTTCAGCCTGCTGGTTCAGTGCCACCTCAAGCCGTTCGCGGCTGGCGCGGAACTGCGCCTGCAGGTCTGCGACCCGGGCTGCAGCGGCACTGGCTGCTTCCTGAGCCGCAGCCGTGTCGTCCTGCAACTGGGCGAGCTCAGCGGCCTGCCCCAGCAGGTAGGCGTTGGCGTTGCGCCGGCCACCGCTCATGGCGCCGGAGTTGTCGACGATCTCCCCCGCCAGTGTCACCAGCCGGGGTCGTTCGCTGTGGCGGCGGGCCAGGCGGACCGCGCTGTCGAGGTCTTCGAGCAGCATGGTGCCGCCGAGCAGCTGACTGAACAGGTCAGTGAACCGGTCATCGAAGCTGATGACGGAGGTGGCCGGACCCAGTACACCGGGTTCGTCCTGCAGCCGGCTGTCGCTGCGGCCAGGCCGCGGCCGGAGCAGGTCCAGGGGCAGCACCGTCACGAAGCCGCCTGCGTCGCGGACGTGGGCGATGACGCGCTGGCCTGCTTCGGCGGTCTGAACGACGATGTACTCGCTCCGGTTGCCCAGCGCGGCTGCGATGGCGTTGCGGTACGTCTCCTCGAGCGCCAGCAGGTCAGCCACGGCCCCGATCACACCGGGCAGTCCGGAGCTCAGTGCGATGCGTGGTCCTTCCGCGAAGCCGCTTCTGGCTTCCATCGCGGAACGAAGGCGGGCGAGGGCGGTTTCCATGCTCTGCTGGTGACCCAGGGCAGCAGCGTGTTCCTCCTGGGCGGACTGCAGCTGCTGGCGCAGCCGGTCCTGCAGTGCCCGTTCTGCCCCGGTCGTCTCCTCGAGCGCGGCCAGCTGCCTGGCGAGGCCTTCCAAGTCACCGGCGGGCCGGCTGAACTCACTGCCACTCAGGCGCGCTTCGGTTGCCGCCAGCTGTTCGGTCAGTGAGGCCTGGCGTTCCTGCCAGCGGGCAACCTCTTCTTCGTGACGGCGGGCCTGTTGCCCGAGTGCTCCGGCCAGTTCCCGGGCCGCCTGCTCCGCGGCCTGCTGACTTTCGTGAGCGCTGCGCAGCCGGGCGGTCTCTGCCTGAGCCTGTTCCAGTGCCAGCTGAAGGTCGGCTGTGAAGCCGGGCGGTTCTTCCGGTTCGCTCGCCTGTTCCAGCTGGCTGATCTCCAGGCGCAGGGCGGCTTCCTGGCGGCTGCCGGCTCTGATGCGGTCGGTGAGCGTCTGCAGCCAACTCTCCTGCAGGCGCACCTCACCTTTCCAGGCTTCAGCGGCAGCCGTCTCCTGCCGGTAGTTCTCCTGCAGGCTGGCGAGCTCCCTGCGTCCGTCGCTCAGGTCTTCGCTGCGGGTGGCCCGGTCTGAGCCCAGTGCGGCGACTGACTGTTCCAGGCGCTTCTCCTCAGCGGCCAGGCTGACGAGTTCCTCTTCGAGGGCGCTGCGCCGCAACCCGGCCAGCGTGAACTGCAGCAGCAGGCTCTCACGGCTGAGGGCTGCGTGGCTGCTCGCTTCAGCCGCCTCGGTTCCGAGCCGTTCCAGTACGCGCTGCAGCTCGTCGTGCAGGTCCTGGAGCCGGTCCATGTGATCGCGGGCGCGGGCCAGCCGTTCTTCTGCCTGTTCGAACCGGCCGGCCAGGCGGGCGACGCCGGCTGCTTCTGCGACGTAGGCGAGCAGCCGACCGGGGTCGGCCATCAGCACCGAGGAGATCTCACCCTGGCCGATGATGGCCAGGCTGCCGCGGCCCAGGCCGCTGCCGCTCAGTGCTTCATCGACGTCGATGAAGCGGGCGTTGCGCCCGTTCAGGCGGAGGCGGCCGCTGCCGTCGCGCTGCAGGCTGCGCTGCACGGTCACGCGGCCAGTGGCGCGTTCCAGTTCCACTTCGACCTCGGCGAAGCCTACGCTGCGCTTGCCGGCGGCACCGTGGAAGATGAGTTCGGTCTTCTCGCCGGCCCGGAACTCGCTGGCGCGGCCACCGCCGGTGGCCCAGCGGAGCGCATCGACCACGTTGCTCTTGCCGGAACCGTTCGGTCCGGCGATCACGCTGACACGGGGTGAGAGCTCCAGCGTGGTGCGGTTGCCGAAGCTCTTGAAGCCGTGCAGCGTGATGGAGCGGATCCGCACCCTGGTGTCAGCCCCTGTTGAAACGGCTGTAGAGCAGCGCTGCTGCGTGGATGCCGTTCTGGTATCCCTCGAGTGAGAAGTGTTCGTTAGGTGCGTGCAGGTTGTCGGTCTCCAGGCCCATGTCGAGCAGGACGACCGGCGCGCCGAGCAGCTCCTGGAAAGTGTTCACGACGGGGATGCTGCCACCGGTCCGGGCGTGAACCGGGTCGGTGCCCCACACCTGCTTCAGGGCAGCCGCTGCGGCTTCGAGCGCGGGGAAACCCGCGGGAGTCAGGGCCGGCTCACCGGCGCCGAGTTCGATTATCTCGACCTCGGTTCCTGCGGGAGCCAGGGCGCGCAGGTGATCGCCGAGCTGCTTCATGATCACGGCGCTGTCCTGGTCGGGTACGAGCCGGCACGACACCTTGGCCATCGCGGTTGCCGGGATTACGGTCTTGGAACCTTCGCCCTGGAAGCCGCCACCGATGCCGTTGACGTCAAGGGTCGGTCTGGTCCAGATGCGTTCCAGTACGCTGCGTCCCGCCTCGCCGCTGCCGGATGCGGCACCGACCTGGCTGAGGAAGCGGTCTGCGTCGAACGGGACCCGGGCGAGCTCTTCCTGTTCGTCGCTGGTCAGTTCACGCACCTGCGAGTAGAACCCGGGCACGGTTACCCGGCCGTCTTCGTCGTGCAGGGCGGCGATCATGCGGCTGAGCACGTTGATCGCGTTCGGTACGGCACCGCCGTAAGCGCCCGAATGCAGGTCGCGGGCGGCCGTGCGGATGCGGACTTCCAGGTAGACGAGTCCGCGCAGCGCCCTGGTGAGGCTGGGTACGCCGGGGGCGACCATGGCGCCGTCACTGACGACGACGGCGTCGGCCGCCAGCTCTTCGGTGTGGGCGCGGATGTAATCATCCAGGTTCGGGCTGCCGATCTCTTCTTCGCCTTCGACCAGGAACTTGAGGTTGACGGGCAGTTCAGCCTGGACCGCAAGCGCGGCTTCCACACCCTTGATGTGAGCGTAGAACTGGCCTTTGTCATCGCTGGCGCCCCGCGCCCATATGCTGCCGTCCCTGATGACCGGCTCGAACGGTTCAGTCTCCCACAGTTCCAGCGGCTCGGGTGGCTGCACGTCGTAATGGCCGTACACGAGCAGCGTGGGCAGGGCGGGGTCCGTGATGCGTTCGGCGTACACGACCGGGTGCAGCGGGGTGGGCCGGACACTGGCGCTGAAGCCCAGGCGTTCGAGGCTGTCCTTCACGAAGCCGGCGGCGGCGGCCATGTCCGGCTTGCGGGCAGGATCGGTCGATACCGACGGGATGCGCAGCAGTTCGGTCAGTTCGGCGATGAAACGGTCTTTGTTGTCAGCGAGGTAAGCGCTCAGTGCTTCATTCGGCATGCAGCGAGTATAGCCGCTCGTTCAGAACTGCCCTTGCGCGTTCAGCTGTCTTCGGACGGTTCCGACGGCTCGATCTGTTTGCGGTAATCACGCATGCGGTCCTGCAGCGAGTTCTGGAGCTTGCTGATGCGGTTCTCCATGTTCTCCTGCAGGTTGTCCAGGGTGCGGCGCAGCCGGATGATCTCCTCGACGCCGGCCAGGTTGACACCAAGCTCCTGGGTCAGCCTGCGGATCTCACGCAGGTGCTCGACGTCGCGCTGTGAGTACAGCCGGGTCTTGCCGGCGCTGCGGCTCGGTTCGATGAGACCTTTGCGCTCGTAGAGCCTGAGGGTCTGCGGATGCATGTCGACGAGTTCTGCTGCCACACTGATGACGTAAAGCGGCTTGTCCCTGTCGATGCCGGACTCCTCCTGGCTCCGGACGTCTCTGTTGTCGTCTTCAGCCATGTGTAACTCCTCTGCTGCCCGTGAACAGCCCGCGCAGCGAACGCCAGATACCGCGCAGCAGGTCATGCCTGACGGTGATGACGAGGTCGCCGCCCAGTCCGCCGCCCGTCAGCCTGACGTTCTGGCCGCTGCGGGTGCCGGCGGGTATGCGGACGGTCTCGCCCAGCACGTTCGTACTTATGCCACGTTCGGCTTCGAACGGTGCCACGAACACCTCGGTGTGGATGTCGCCACCCTGCAGGCGCGTGTTGGCCGGCAGCTGGATGTCCAGCGTGACGAGCGCGTCGCCCGGGGGGTTGCCCGGTCCGCCGACGCCGCGCAGGCGCAGGCGTCTGCCATGACCGGTTCCAGCGGGGATCTTCAGTTCCACTACGCTGCCCTGGCGCAGCACGCCCGTGCCGCCGCAGCGGCTGCAGCGGGCAGACGACACGGCGCCTGCTCCCCGGCACTCCGGGCAGACGCTCGGTCCTTTTATGTGAACGTGACTCGTGCCGCCACTGCGGGCCAGGTGCAGTGGTACCTGCAGTGTGACTTCGCGGTGCTCACCGGGCAGCAGTCCCGAGCGCCGCATCATGCCTGACACCATGCCGAACAGCATGTCGAACACGCCGTTGCCCGTACGGGGCATGCCCTGGTGCCGGTCCCAGCTGACGTGGACGTCGGCCTCGCGGAACACTGACTGCCAGTCGACGTTGTTGAAGTCGGGGCGGGGTGCGGCGCTGCCGTGCCGGTCGAGACGGGCACGCGCCTCAGGGTCACGCAGTACGGCGTACGCCTGCGATACCTGTTTGAACCGCTCCTCAGCCTGCTGGTCACCAGGGTTGCGGTCCGGGTGGTGCTGCAGGGCGGCCTTGCGGTAGGCGCTCCGGATCTCGTCCGGTGTGGCCGTCCTGGACACACCCAGAACGTCATACGGATTGTCGGTCACATGCGCCACAGACAGTGATTGTAACATTTCCTGAGCGCCTTCCTGTCATCCCTGACTGCGCCGCAGGCCATAATCCGTCCTGCCCGGGAAGGGCATAATCCGGCCATGAAGAGAACAATCGGCCTGACCGTCACTGGCATACTGCTCGCCGGCCTGCTGGCCGCCTGCACCATCACCACCACGTTCGATCCCGGTCTGAGCGGCCGCGTACGCTTCGAGACGCCGGTATACGCTGCCAACGTCCTGAGCGACTTCCGGCCTGGCCGCGGCAGCGGAGCCGTCTACCGCATCGGTGAGGACATCAGCTTCGTGCTGCGCAGCAGCCGCTACGGCTATGTGACCCTCTCTTTCCTGGACAGCAGTGGCCGCAGCGCCGTGTTCGCGCGCAACATCCCTGTCTCTCCGACCCGCAACGTCATCAGCGGTCCTGATTCCCGGCACGTGTTCACCGTCGCTGAACCGACCGGCATCATGCAGATACGCGCCACGTTCACCGAACGCCGCACGAACGAGGCGTCGGTGTCGATAATCGGCCGCGGCGGCAACAGCGGCTGGAACTCACGCCTGGTGCTGGACATCAGCGGCCAGCCGGTTTACGACGCCGTACAGACGTGGGTGGAGGTGCGCTGAGCCGCAGCCGCTCAGGTCTGCTGAGCGATCCTGACCTGTCTGGACGGCAGAACTGCCCGGTCTGCGCTACAATGGCGGTTACCTGTAACAGGCAGGGAGGAAACCTTGGCAGGTCACAGTAAGTGGTCGCAGATCAAACGGAAGAAAGCGGCGAACGATAACGCCCGCGGTAAAGTCATCAGCAAGCACATCAGGGCCATCCAGTCCGCTGTACGCAGCGGCGGCGGTGGGGACCCTGCCACCAACCTGGCGCTGAAGAACGCCCTGGCGGCAGCGAAAACCGACGAGGTTCAGGTCGACACCATCGACCGGGCAATCGAACGGGCCCTCGGCAGTGCGGAGGGCGGCAACTTCGAAGAGGTCGTCTACGAGGGTTACGGCCCCGCTGGCGTCGCCCTGGTCGTTGAAGCCCTGACCGACAACCGTAACCGCACGGCAGCAGAAGTGCGGCACGTGTTCAGCAAGCACGGCGGCAACATGTCAGGCTCCACCGCCTGGCAGTTCGACTCACGTGGTGTCATCGTCATCCCTGACGCACCGGATGAGGTTCAGGACCTGGCCATCGAACTCGGTGCAGTCGACCTTGAGCACGATGACGAGGAGGGCCTGACCATCTACACGGCGGCGGCCGATCTGTACTCCGTCGTCGACGGACTGCAGGAACGTGGCTTCGAAGCTGCTGTCAGTCAGCTGACCAAGCTGCCTCAGACCCCGGTCGAACTGGACGAGGCTGACAGCGCCAAGGTGCTGCGGATGCTCGAAGCATTCGAAGACCTGGACGACGTACAGAACGTATACAGCACCGCTTCTCTCGCGGAATCCGTCGAGAGCTGAGGCGGACACAGGAGGAATCGCGATGACCCTGCCGACCCTAGGCTGGAATGAGTTGCCTCAAGTCAGCGCGGCCCAGATGCAGCAGCTGATGATGCTTGCCACTGGCAAGTACGCGCTGGACGAACGAGTGCTCATCGAGCACACTGGCCGCAACCTGGCCACGCTGGTCGAACAGCTCGGCGGTGACGGGCCTGTGCTGGTCGTAGCCGGCCGTGGCAACAACGGAAGTGGCGGCCTCGCCGCTGCCCGCATGCTGGCGGCCCGGGGCCGGCGGATCTGGGTCGTACCCACGCACGAGGTCGGCAACTACTCAGGTACGCCCCGTGAGCAGCTGGAGCTGCTCGACAACTTCGAGAACGTGCGGGTCCGCACCAGCCTGCCGAAGATGAAGTTCAGCTGCGTCGTTGATGCAGCCATCGGCACACACCTGGAAGGCCCGCCGCGTGGCCGTACCCTGGACGTCATCACGGTGATCAACAACTTAAGTGGCAGCTGCGTCATCTCGCTGGACGTGCCGACCGGCATGTACGTCGATGATGGCAGCACCCCCGGCGCAGTCGTTCAGGCGACCCACACCATGTCGGTTGCACTGCCCAAACGGGGCGTTGCACCCGGTGGCCACGTCGGTGAACTGCTCGTCGGAGACGTGGGCCTGCCGCCCAGGCTCTACGACGACCTCGGCCTTGAACCGGTCCGCTTCAGCAGCTGGATCACCCGGGTGACCGAGTGAACCGCTGAGCGGCACGATATGAGAAAGAACCGTCCGGAACTTCATCCGGACGGTTCTTTTCTTGGTAGGCGCGGGCGGGATTGAACCGCCGACCTCTACAGTGTCAATGTAGCGCT
>CAYPKV010000050.1:0-15348 GCA_964411415.1 uncultured bacterium | reverse complement strand
CCGCCTGCGTTACAATCAGGTGTCGGCCGGCCGGGCTGGCGGAATGGTAGACGCTGCGGACTTAAAATCCGCTGGTCCTGACGGACCGTGCGGGTTCGAGCCCCGCGCCCGGCACCAACATTCCCGAATGTCAGAAGCAGGTCAGAGATGCCGTTTTAGACTCGGTCCCAGTGAATGGAACCAGGTCCGTACCAACCGCTGCAACCCACCCAGCCCTGTGCCCGAAGTGTGGTTCGCAGCGGATGATCATCAGAACAACAGTTGATGTCGAGTACGAAGTTACTCAAAGTTGCCTGGACGATGGGTTAGAGGTGCTCGCCGACCGTTTTGTTGAGTCCGACTGGAGCACCGACAGTCTCGTCCGCTGCGCCCGGTGTGAGTGGTCGACCACCTTGGGCAGTCTGACAGGCCAGCACTGAGTCCGGTCAGACTGCCCAGCCTCTGGAGCGGCCAACAGCATCAGCCCAGCGTGCCAGCCATTCTGCCCGCTGGTCACCGTCGATCACTGGCTCAAACACCATGTCAGACTTCCACAGTTGTTCCAGCTCCGCAGTCGATGACCACAGTCCAGTTCCCAGACCAGCCATGAACGCCACCCCGTAAGCCGTGCTTTCCATCCGTGCAGTCCGGTTCACCGGAACACCCAGTGCATCTGCCTGCAGCTGCAGCAACAGATCGCTCTGCGCCGCCCCACCGTCAACCCGAAGCTCTGGCAGCGGCTGACCGCTCTCCGCTTCGAACACACGGAACACGTCAGCGACCTGCAGGGCGATTCCTTCAAGCACTGCCCTGGCTACATGACCGGCAGTCGTGCCGCGCGAGATGCCAGTAAGTATGCCCCGGGCATGCGGATCCCAGTGTGGAGCCGCCAGGCCAGTGAACGCCGGCACCAGGTACACGTCACCGTTGTCCGGCACTGAAGCAGCCAGAGCATTGATGTCGGCAGCCTGACTGATCAGGCCAAGACCGTCACGGAGCCACTGTATGGCGGCACCGGCTGTGAAAACAGAACCTTCTACCGCGTACTCAGCTGCGCTTCCGGACAGTTGCCAGGCCATGGTGCCAAGCAGGCCACCGCCGGGAACCATGCGGTCAGTTCCAGTGTTCTGCACCATGAAACAGCCAGTACCATAGGTGTTCTTGCTCATGCCCGGCCGGAAGCACGCCTGTCCGAATGCAGCAGCATGCTGGTCACCTGCCACAGCCGTAACCGGCACCTCAGCACCCAGCAATCCGGCAGCAGTTACACCGAACTCAGCCGTTGAAGGCCACACCTGCGGCAACATGGAAGCCGGCACACCGAAAAGCCCGAGCAGCTCCTCAGACCAGCGGAGTGTTCGAGTGTCAAAAAGCATCGTACGGGAGGCGTTCGTGACATCAGTCGCATGCTCCCGTCCGCCTGTGAGCCTGTACAGGAGCCAGCTGTCGACAGTGCCGAACGCCAGTTCGCCGGCCTCAGCAGCCCGGCGGATCTCAGGATGCTCCGTCAGAAGCCAGCTGAGCTTACCGGCAGAGAAGTATGAGTCGGGTTCCAGCCCGGTCAGTGCCCGGATCTGCTCAGCATGTCCGCCATCGACGAGCGCCTGGATTATTCCGGCACTGCGCCGGTCCTGCCAGACGATGGCGCTGGTGACCGGCTGACCTGTCCTGCGGTCCCAGACAACCGTGGTCTCCCGCTGATTGGTGATACCGATCGCCGCAAGATCTGCTGCGCTGCAACCAGCCTGCTGCAGCGCCTGCCTGGCAGCCTGCAGTTGGCTGGTCCAGATCTCCTCCGGATTCTGCTCGATCCAGCCTGACCGGGGAAACGTCGCCGGCAGTTCCACCTGGGCGATACCGAGCTGACGGCCCGCCGGATCAGTGACGAGCGCCCTCGAGCTGGTGGTGCCCTGGTCCAGCGCCAGGATCAGCTCAGCGGCCACCAGCCATCGCCTCCACGTGGGCCCTGACATAGGTCCGGTCACCGGCGAGGACGACGGCCAGCTCCTGCTCATCGGTGCCTGCGATCTTACCTACGCCGCTTATGTGACCATCGAAACGGCCGGTCTCGAAATGCTGCCGGAACAGTGTCACCAGCGGCGACAGCGGAACGTCCTTGCGGGTGAACACCCGAAGCAGTACCGTGCCGGAGTCAGGGAACATGTGAATGTAGAACTGCGACTCACTGCCCAGGATCACGCCGCTTGTACCGTCTTCCGAATCGATCCGGACCACAGTACGCTTATCCGGGCTGCGGTCCACCTCGTCAGCGAGCTTCTGCAGCAGGCCGACCATCTGCTCACTTTCCAGCAGCCTGTCCCGCGGGGCCTGTGTCGCATGCACGGTCAGCTGCGTGCCGTATCCCAGTTTCTCCACGCCTTAAGACTACCAGAGCCCCATGATTCACGGCACCGTGATCTGGTCCGCTGTGTTGGCCAGCAACTCACGCAGCTGATCATCACTGAGGAGAGACTCATCCAGTTCCTGCAGGAGCCTGCCGAACGGTTGCCAGGAAGCCGCCATGAGCGGACCGACAGGCACGGCATCCGCATAGCGCAGGGCCAGTCCGAAACCGTGAAGAAGATCATCGTCATCAAGGCTGTCCGCCGCGCGGATGGAAGCCGGGATTCTGCCGGCCTGTCGGGCGAGCTGCAGCTGGGCATCAGAGCGGACGAGCCACTTTGCCACGTTCGCAGCAACTGTCCTGTCGCGGGCTTCCTCCGTGACCAGAACACCGGTCACGGTCATGAAGCCACTGAACGGAACCCCAGGCAGAAGTTCAGGCAGCGGCATGACCGTAAGCGGCACTCCAGCTTCGAAGTAGGCTGCCACCGCCCAGGGCCCATCGAACATGTACGCCACCTCACCAAGCCTGAAGCTGGTGTGGGCGCTCAGATAGTCACTGCCAGGACCCAGCGCCCGGTGCACGAAACGCAGGTCCTGCAGACTCCTTGCACCCAGAAGTGCGGCATCGGCGTCGAACCAGGGTTCCCCGTCCCGGCCGGACAGCTCCGCCCCTGCACCCTTGAACCAGGCGTACGTGAAGTAGAAGTTGCCGAAGTCCAGGCCCAATCCGCGCCGCCCGGCATCCACTGCGAACTCCTCGTAGGTGGCAGGCAGCGAATCTACCAGGCTCGTGTTGACGAGCAGTGCCGGACCTTCAAGCGTCAGTGGCAGACCGAGGAGCCTTTCCCCGTACGCGAAAGCCTGAGCCGCCTGTGAAGGCAGATCCGCCAGGTAAGCGCTGGTTGCAAACGAGCGAAGGTCAAGCAGGAGCTGACTGGCAACAAGCTCACTGATCTCGTCATGGGGTACCCCGACGAGCACGTCAGGTTTACGACCCGCACCTTCATCCTGCATGACGCCGCCACGCAGCTCACCGAGCGTGAACTGTTCGATCCGGTAAGTCAGGTCCCCGGTGCGCGCGAACGCAGCTACTTCAGACTCAAGCCAGTCGAGCGACGGTCCTGTCCAGGTGGTCCAGATCAACACTTCCTCATCATCAGCAACCGCACTTCCAACAGCCAGCACACCAGTCGTGCCGAGCGCGACGAGCAGGATTATCACTCTCAACAGCATCGCTGCCTACTTTACCGGAGCGGCACCCCGGCACCGGGAAGTTCTCCGACCAGGTGCAGGATGCCGGCACCGTCCTCATGCAGCAGACCGTGCAGCTTGAGCAGGTTGATGCCGCCCAGCAGGACTGGCAGCCTGTCAGTCAGTCCCAGCAGTTCGACGAGATCGTCGGTCCGGCAGGGAAGATGATCTGCCATCAGCTCAGCCAGGTGCAGCAGATCGGCACCGAGCCCGGAGCCAGCTGACTGAACCGCGAGCCGGGGATAGCGCGCCAGAACGTCCTGACTGCCGCGGAACACGCGCACGCCACCCCGGCTCAGCAGCTCCAGGCCTCCTGCGGTCGCTGCGTCACCCGGCCTGCCGGGCAGGACGAACAGTTCACGTTTCAGTTCCAGGGCCGCCTCTGCCGTGAGGGTGGTTCCGGAACTGATTCCAGCCTCCAGGACGACAGTGGAGCTGGCAAGGGCTGCGATGATCCTGTTACGGTCAGGAAACGACCAGGCGTTCACCCGGGTTCCCGGTGGGTGCTCGCTGACAACCGCACCCCGCTCCAGCATGCGCCGCCCGATCGCGCTGTTGCTGCGTGGCGTGAACTCATCCGCGCCTGAAGCCAGCACTGCCACCGTCCGCCCGTCCACATCGAGTGCCCCAAGGTGAACGGCAGCGTCCGTGCCCAGCGCCAGACCGGAAACGACAGTGAGGCCAGCCCCGGCCAGTTCAGCAGCAGCCCGGCGGGCGAAACGGAGCCCCAGCTCGGTCGGTCTGCGCGAACCGACCATCGCCACCCAGCCGAGACTGATGTCCAGTGCATCTGCGGCACCGCGTTTGTAGAGCACCGGGGGAGCGTGCTCCAGGTCCGTCAGTCCGGCTGGATACGCTTCACTGCCCCGGAAGATCAGGTCGATACCGATCCGCCGGCAGCGCTCTGCTGTCTGCATGGCCCGGTCCTGGGCTGCGAAACTGCGCAGTTCACGAGCGGCAGAACCATTCGGATCCCAGCCGTGCAGCTGAAGCGGATCTCCGCTGCTGAAGGCCGCCAACACCTGCTGCTGCCGCTGTGGATCAAGCAGGGCAGCAGCAGTAACTTCCCTTGACTGGATACCGAGCCCAGGCAGAGTGGACAGTACGAGGAGGGCAGTCTGGAGTGCATCCATCGTGGGTACACCCTAGTCGGCCCACCATGCCGCTGCAGCGCCTTACGGGACTGTAGCCGCGAACCTCACGGCAATTGATGGACTGCTCAGCATCAGCCGAGTTTCCAGCGGCTACCTTCAGGTGTGTCTTCGATGACGATTCCGAGTTCAGCCAGGCGGTCCCGGATCCGGTCCGAAGACTCGAAATCACGGTTGAGCCGCGCTTTCCTGCGCTGCTCCATGAGGAGGTCCATGACACCATCGAACGCGCCAGTACCCGTACCTGCTGCGGGGGTCTGGTCTGCGGACAGGCCGAGGACGCCGTCGAACAGGTCGGTGAACAGCACCTTCGCAGCTGCCAGGAAGTTTGCGTCAGCGTCCCCCTCAGCGATACGCCGGTTAATCTCCCGGACCGCGTCGAACAGCGCAGCCAGCGCCTGAGGTGTGTTCAGGTCATCGTTCATCGCCTCAGCGAACCGCTCCCTGAACGGATCGATGTCGGGATGACGCGCTGCAGGATCGGTTGAATCGCCGGCTCTGACCTGCAGATCACGGTAAGTGTCCTGCAGTCGCCGCAGGCCCTGGGTCGCTGACTCAAGACCTTCAGCTGTGAAGTCCACGACGCTGCGGTAATGCGCACGAAGGAGGTAGAAACGGATGGCAACCGGATCGAAACGGCCGAAGAGGTCAGCCAGGGTCACGAAATGGTCCCGGGACTTCGACATCTTCTCGCCCTCGAGCGTGATCATGTTGAAATGCATCCAGTAGCGGGCGAACGGCAGGCCGGCACCCTGAGCCTGGGCCAGCTCCGCCTCGTGATGGGGGAACACGAGATCGAGCCCACCACCGTGGATGTCGAACTCGGCACCCAGGTACTTGACGCTCATCGCCGTGCACTCGATGTGCCAGCCGGGGTAGCCGCGGCCCCACGGACTCGGCCACTGCATGATGTGGCCACCTTCAGCACGCTTCCACAGTGCGAAATCACGCGGATCGCGTTTCTCGGTGCGGACAGCCACGCGGGCACCGGCTTCCTGCTCCTCGGCGTCACGGCCGGACAGAAGACCGTAACTGTCCCAGGCACCCACGTCGAAGTAGACGCTGCCGTCGGCCTCGTAGGCCAGTCCTCGTTCGAGCAGAACTTCGATCAGTTCGATCTGCTCGGTGATGTGACCGCTGGCCCGGGGAGTTATGTCGGGCCTCTCGACGTTCAGTCGGTCCATGGCGTCCTGGTAAGCCCAGAAGTACTTGTCAGCCAGCTCCATGGGCTCCAGCCGCTCGAGGGCGGCCCGGCGGATCAGCTTGTCTTCGCCATCATCAGCATCATCCACCAGGTGACCTACGTCAGTGATGTTGGAAACCAGGCGGACATGCACGCCCTGCGAACGCAGCCAGCGGCGGAGGACGTCGAAGAGCACCGGAGCGCGGGCGTGACCCAGATGGGGTTCAGAGTAGACGGTGGGTCCACAGTAGTAGATGCCTGCGTGACCTTCGGCGACCGGGACGAAAACCTCTTTGGTACGGCTGAGTGTGTTGTAAAGCTGCAGCGCCATGACCCTCCGTTCAGAGCTCAATCTACACCAGGCCATCGGTGCGGCCTGTTACGGCACTGCGATGTAACAATGAAAGAGGATGGACCATGTAACTGTCGCGCAGCAGGCTGAACATACCGAAGTGATAAAGGGGTCGCGCTTCATCGGGATAGTGGCGCCAGCAAGCAGCGAGGATGAAGCCCAGCAGCTGCTGGCCGCTGCCCGCACTGCCCATCCGGATGCCACGCATCACTGTTCTGCGTGGCGCATCGGTGAGGTCGTGCGCTTCTCTGATGACGGTGAACCAGGTGGGACCGCGGGCAGACCCATGCTGGAAGTGATCCTGCGCCGGGACCTGCAGAACGTTGCTGCAGTCGTAGTGCGCTACTTCGGAGGCACGCGGCTCGGGGCCGGCGGGCTGGTCCGGGCTTACTCAGGCACCGTGGCACGCGCACTGGACGTTGCCGGCACGCAGCAGGTACTGGCGCTGGGACGGCTGCGGGTGACCGTACCGTTCGCGCTCGTTGACAGCGTGCTGCGGTTCGTTCAGGACGAAGCTGATCTGAACACGCTGAGCAGCGACTACAGCGACCAGGGACTCGAGCTCGAGCTGGAAATGCCGATTGGTCAGCTGGACGGTTTCGCAGCACGGTTGCGCGATCACACGCGCGACCAGGTCGACATCAGCCTCTGACGGCCGCAGCAATCTCATGCGTTCCCCTGTCATGATCGCCCCATGAGATTGACAGTTGCAGCCGGGCTGCTGCTTTTGGCGCTCACTGCCTGCGTGCCGGCGGCCGGCAGCGCTGACGGACCGAGCATCATCGTAGTGAACGCACCGCGGGAGAACGCCGTTCCGGAACTGGCGGAGGCACTTGAAGCTGCGCTGCAGGCCGAGCCTCACTGCTGCGCGTTCGACATACAGTGGTCGCAGCCCGTCCGGGCCCAGGAACGGCAGCGTGACCTGTACGAGCACCGGGCCTGGATCGCAGCTGCGGCGATGGCCCGCAATCTGAACGCTGACTGGGCGCTGCTCATCGGCTCGCACGGCTATGAGCGGACCGTGACCCAGTACGGTGACCGGCTCCATATCGTCGTGACGACCGGGGTGAGGCTGCACGTGACTGACGGCACTGGTGAGCGGCTCGCGATGTTCAGCAGCAGAAGGCTGCAGGCAGAGCGGAGCCAGCCCGCGGCACAGGAACTGGTGGCTGTGAACAGGGAGCCGCTGCTCAGCCAGCTGACGGTCGCGGCGCTGAGCGACGTGGCCGGACCGGCGGTCAGCTGGCTGAATGCTCAGCTGGACGGGCTGTCAGCGGAAGTAGTCACGGATGATCTCCTGGTACTCGAACGGCACGTGGCCACCGGTCAGTGAACGTTCCAGCGCCTCGCCGAACCGTGCGGGCGACGCCCCGTCCGGGAGCTCGACGTCCGCGAAGCCGGGCAGGCGCACGTCACCACCGAGGTTGAACTCAGGGCCGACCAGGCGGCCGTCGAGGAGCTCCTCTTCGCCTGCTGCCTCCAGGCGCTCAGTCTGAGCGACCGGAACCTCGGTCCCGGCGCCCGCTCCGGCACTGTCGCCGCCGTCTTCGCCTTCGCTGATGTTCATGGTGTCTGAAGCGTCTTCGGACGGTTCCATTCCGGTGTCGACGTTGTCACCGGGGTCTTCCTCACCTGCGCTCTCGCCCTGGTCCGCCTCGCCGTCCGGCTGGTCACCAAGGTCGCTGTCGGTCTGTTCTTCACCAGCGCGGGCCGGCTGCGGTGCGGCCGCGCTGTCGCCTTCACTCTCCTCGGCGTCGTCAGACTCAGCTTCGGCCGGTGCGGTGCCGTCGGTCTGGTCTTCACCCTGTTCGGCGGGTGTGTCCGAGTCAGCCGGCACCGGTGTGCCGGGGATCTCAAGGTCAGCGACCGGTTCGCGTGGCCGCTCGCGCAGGTTCTCGAGGAAACGGTCCAGCACGTCACTCTCGCGCTCCGGCCCGGTCGCGTCGGCCTGGGCGGGATCTGCGGGAGTGCCCGGACTGTTCAGCTGCGGTTCCGCCTGGGCGGGCGCAACCTCGTCCGCCTCAGGTTCCGGGACTGCCTCGGCATCGTCGCCGGGCGCCTGGTCGTCCGCCTCGGGTGCAGGCGCGAGGCTCTGCTGTGCCGGTGGTTCCGGCAGGGCAGGGGGCAGGCGGCCGCCGCCACGGAAGGCAGGCAGCAGCAAGACGGCCAGGGCGAGCACGAACGCAGCGAGCCACCATTCGTTCCAGCGGGGCAGTTCGATACCGGCGATGCGCGAACGGGCGCGGGCACGGACCTGGGCGCGCAGGCCGTATGGGTCCGACTCACGGGTGCCGGTGGCAAGGGCAGTCTCGTAAGCCAGACCGGTACGGCTGCGTATGTAACTCAGCGCCCAGGCGAGGCTGCCTTCGACCGGCCAGACGAGTGCGACCACAGCGGTGAGGAAGCTCAATCCGGCAGACCAGCCGGCGGACAGGTCCAGCAGTCGGACGAGCAGCGCCGCAGCCAGGAGAGCGCAGGCAGCGCGGGTGAGCCGGATGTGGCGGTTCCGACGCCGGCTCAGGCGCTCGTGCAATGCGAAGTCACCGCCCTTACTGCTCACGTTTCCCTCCTCCCGGGCCGGCCAGCATCACGCTGATGCACGCGGCCGCGATGACCAGCCATGAGACCAGCAGGGGCCACTCTGACGCGGTCACGATGGCCGCCGGGTTGAACAGGTGCAACCCGGTAAGTTCATCCACGACGATACCCGCTGCGACGACCAGCGGTACTGCGAGCAGTGCAGGCCAGGGCCGGCCGGGCAGCAGACGACCGGCCAATGCGACCAGCGAACCGGCTGCGACCGGGAAGACGACATCGAAAACGAAAGACAGCCAGGCAGTTGCCGGTGGGTAGCTGGCTGCGAATGCGATCAGCTCGAACGGCAAGGTCAGGAGCGACAGCATCGCCACACAGAGCAGGCCCGCGAGCTGCGCGGCCGTCCCGGCGCGGACACGGCTCACGGCGATGACGGCTGCGGCGATGGCGAGGCCGCTGCGCCTGACCGCCACCGTGTTGAACCACGAGTCGTTGGCGACCAGGGGGTTGGCCGTCCACGAGAAGATGAGCGTGACCACCGTGGCGAAGAGCAGTCCGGCCAGCAGCTGGCTCAGCCGTTCGCTGCGCAGCAGGTCATCGAGCTGCTGCAGCACGCTCACGGTGCGACCCCGTCCAGGAACACCTCGATGCGGCCCGCTGAGACGGCGACCTGGCTGCCGGCCGGGAACAGCTGCTGCAGTGGGTCACTGACCGTGCTGCCGCTGCCGGCTTCAGCCAGACGCGGCTGACGCAGCAGGACGAGCGGCTGCCATCTGGCCGCTGTCGCGGAAGTACCGGTCCCGGTACGCTCCAGCCGGAGCGGGGCCGGTGGCCGCCAGTTGCCGGCCAGGCTGACCACGCCGCCGGTCCGGTCCAGGACACTCGTGAAAGTAACGGCCCGGCTCAGTCCACCGGCACTGACGTGCAGCTCCAGCTCACCACTGCTGACCACTGGTTCAGGTCGCAGGACCGGCCAGGCCAGGAACACCGCCAGCAGCATGACACCGCTGGCTGCGGCAGCGCCAGCCAGACCGGCGAAGCGCAGCAGGACGGCCGCGCCGACTGCCGCAGCCAGGAGGAGCGGCGCGAGCAGCACCAGCCTGATGGGCCGGACCGGGTCAGGACTGACGAGGCTGGCCAGATGGCGTTCGACGGCCCCGCTGTCGAACTCAGGTTCAAGGTCAAGCAACTGTGGATCACGCAGCAGCCTGCCGGCCCCGATGCGGGTCACCGGTTCGGGACCGGTGAGGAGCTCAAGCCCGGCGTAACTGGCGGGCAGCGGATCGAGCAGCAGCACGGAGGCACCGGCTGCGGCAGCGGCAAGCACGGCGCCAGGCGTCGGTGGCGCGGTGGTGCCATCGATGATCAGTAGCGCCACCGCGTCCCAGGCAGCCAGCCGTTCGGGCAGGCGGGCACCTGGCAGCGCAACGCTGCGCAACCCGTCCGGCACCAGGCCGGCATGGCGTACGGCTGCGGTGGAAAGTATGACTGCCAGTGGCCGGGCGTCCATGTCACGCGGGTGGAACGAACCGGAGGCGATGACGCGCTGCTCCGTCGCTGCCGACCAGCTGAAACTCTGCCACGGCGGGATGAACAGGTCGTCTTCGAGTACCGTCAGGCCAGCGCCACCCGGCATGGTGAAGGTCGCGACCATGGGGATCTGACCGCTGCGCAGGTCGCCCTGATCGATGGTCAGTGTGAGGGTCACGGCGGACTGATCCCGGAAGCTGAACTCGAACGGGTTCCAGCGGCCGGCTGTGACCTCGCCATCGAAACCGATGCTGAAACTGGCGTCCTGAGCGGTGGCTGCTGCAGTAGCGCAGGCCAGCAGGGCCAGGAATAAGCGGCGGAACATCCGGGTCATTGTACCGCCCGGCTGCGGCTCAGCCCGGTCCGAGAACTATCGCGCTGACGATCCGACGCTGCACGCTGCGGTTGAGCACCTCACCACCGGCGTAGAGCGCGGCACTTCCACCGCTGTCCAGGCGCATCGCCTGGCTGGCACCCAGCGACAGGAACAGCGGCACCAGGTCCTGGGCGCGCATGGTCTCGGCCACGACCATGAGGATGGTGCCGTCCGGCATGATCCCGATGGCTGACTGCGCGGTGTAATCGTCCAGAATGCGCTGGCCCAGTGCGAAGGTCTCGAGGGCGGGGTCGAACGCGGGCCGGCCGCCATCGACCAGCAGCGGACCGGCCTCGACCGCGTGCTGGGCACTGTTGAAGAAGCCGGGATCGAAGTCGATCTCAAAACTGATCCTCTCGCCGGGATCGACCAGCGCCAGGTCACGCAGTTCCGGGTCATACGCGATGGCCGTACCGCCTTCAGGGACGTGGACGGGTCCCATCCGGTTCGCCGTGGCCACGCCGTCCTCGATGATGATCACGCCGCGGGCAGCGTCGCCGGCGAGGCTGCCGGACTGCTCGAACACTTCGATGCCCAGGCGGCCGGCCGGAGCGCTGACCTGCCTGAAGCTGCCGAGCCGCACGATGACCTCAGCAGTCGTACGGGCGATATAAGCCTGCTGACCGTTGAAACCGATGCTGGCGCGGCCCAGGCTGGGCAGGCTGTCAAGGGTGCCGCCGGTGCGCAGCAGGCCGATGTGATCGTGCGTGGTCGTGTTGAAGTAGCCGGCGTTGATGGCGACGATGCTGCCACGGGCAAGTTCGCTGAGCGTCGCCGGTGCACGGCTGCTGCCCACCACCCTGAACTGGCCTGAGCCGGGGGCGATCTTCAGCACGTGCACGGCGGAGGTGCTGCTGCCGTTCGGGTAGCGGAACTGCAGGTAGCTGACCCCGGGAGCGAGCGACCGGACCGTCTCGCCGGTGACCGGCACAGGTTCCGCCAGCACGGTTGGGGCAGCCGGCGTGGTGAAAGCGCCGCTGCTGGGGGTCAGGTCGACGACCAGGCGGACCGGGTCGGCGATGGCGAAGACGCTGTAGCTGTAACCGCTGCCCTGGGGCGCGATAGTGAGCGTGCTGCCGCTGAAAGACACGTTCACGCCACGTTCGCTGTACGACTGCTGGAACGGTGCGAGCAGGCCCGCTGGCAGCTGCAGCACGAGCGGCTGACCGGCCACGAAACTGCCCTGAACGGTGAGCGGCGCCAGGCGGGACACGGTATGCAGGTCCGGAACGTCGAACACCACCCGGACCTCACCGCTGCCGCCGAACCGCACGTTGCTGATGCGGGCTGTTGCCGGCTCCGTTACCGGCTGGGCCGGCGCACCCTGGAAAGCAGGTGCCGGCTCGGGTATGGCAGGTGCAGGCTGGAACAGCGAGGGCCGCACGGCAGGTTCCGGGGTCTCGCTCGATTCACCGGTCACGAGGGCGAGCAGTTCGCGGCCGATGCTGACCGCCTGACCGATCACGACCGGATCGGGCAGGTTGGCGCCACTCGTCCAGCCGAGACCGAATATGTAAGTGTCCGAGTAATGCTCGCTGTGTATCTCAAGCGCCCCCGGCTGCAGGGTGTAAGTGCCTTCAGGCAGGCGGTACTGTGCGTGTGCAGCGGGGAAAAGGAGCAGCAGGGGCAGCAGTATGCGGAACAGTGTCTGGTGGTTCATCCTCACTGTTGCCCACGATGACGCCTGCGGGCTTTAGCTTGATGAGACGTCAGCGCACGCCGCCATGGAACAGCGTCAGAAACGGCTCGGCATCGATGGTGCCACCCAGGATCTGGGTGAGGGAGATGGCCAGCAGATGGGCTTCCAGATCACGGCGGTTGAAGCTGAGCGCTCCGACGCTGATCGCCTGCGAGCGCAGGCGGCTGACTTCGCTTGAACCGAGGTCGAGCAGGGTCAGGTGCGGGCCGAGCGCGTCGGTGGGCACGCTGATGCGGCTGTCGAGCCGGACGATCAGGTCGGTACCGGTCAGGAACCGTTCGGCCAGCGGATCGCTCCATGAACTGGTGATGACCCGGGTTGACGCGGCCAGAGGCGGCGCTGACTGCTCGGCGGCAGGCCGGCTGTCAGACAGGATGGCCAGCTCGGTCACGCCCAGGCTGGACAGTTCCCGGGCGGTGGCCCGCACGGCCGGACCGGCACCGAGAATCCCGGCGCGGGCCTCACGCGCGTCCCAGCCGGCAGCTTTAAGCAGCTGACCGACGGCGCGACCGAAGTTGTACTCGCCTATCAGACCGGCAGGAGTGACCGTGACAGTGTCAGCCGCTCCAGCTTCCTGCACCTCGATGCTGCTGCGCTGCAGCAGGGCGGGAACGTCTTCCTGAACAGCCGGGTCCAGCACGACGGCGCCAGCGAACTCGAGCGGTGAGAGCGCCGGCAGAAACGCCGCCGGCTGCTGCGCCGCCACACCGTGCAGGTGGAAACGTCCCAGCGGATCACGGAAGCGCCAGAGGTGACGGGCCAGCTCTGCGTCAGGAGTACCGGTGGCGATCAGATGCACCCGGGCAGTATAACCAGCAGCACAGCGGCGGCCAGCGGTCTGCTGGCCATGTCACAATTGGCTGCATGCCACCCGCAACGGGCGGCAGGGAAAGGCTGGAGCAGACTGATGACGGTAGTTCTTCCTGACGGCAGGAAACTTGAGCTGGCCGGTGGAGCCACCGGGTTCGACGTCGCTGAAGCGATCGGGCCCGGACTCGCCAAGGCAGCGCGGGGCATGAAGGTTGACGGCACGGTAACGGACCTGTTCACCGCCGTACCTGACGGAGCGACCGTCGCCATACTCACCGACCGCGACGCCGAGACCGTGGAACTCGGCCGGCACACCCTGGCCCACATAACGGCCCAGGCGGTAAGGGAGCATCTGACAGCCGAAGGCCACCCGGCCAGCTCGGTACGGATGGGCATCGGTCCGGTGATCGAGAACGGCTTCTACTACGACTTCGACCTGCCGAGGAACCTCACACCCGAGGACCTGCCGCTCATCGAAGAGCGCATGCGTGCCATCGTGCGCGCCGGCCTGCCGCTGCGGAAGTACCAGCTGCCCCGCACTGAAGCGCTCGACCGTTACCGGCAGCTTGACGATCCTTACAAGCAGGAGTTGATCAGCGACCTGCCTGAAGGGGAGACGATCACCTTTTACGAGCAGGGTGGCGACGCGGGCTTCACTGACCTGTGCCGCGGCCCGCACGTGCCCAGCACCGCCAACGTTCCGAAGCATTTCAGACTCATGAGCCTGGCTGGCGCCTACTGGCGCGGCGATGAGAAACGGCCGATGCTGCAGCGCGTCTACGGCGTCGCGTTCGCCACGAAGGAAGAGCTCGACCATTACCTGTGGCAGCTCGAGGAGGCACGCAAGCGTGACCACCGGAAACTCGGCCGCGAGCTGGCACTGTTCACCTTCGCTGACGACGTGGGCCCCGGCCTGCCACTGTTCCTGCCACGCGGTGAAGTGATGCGGCATGAGATGGAACGGTTCGTGCGTGAGAAGCAGACGGAGTACGGCTACGATCACGTCTGGACCGGTCACGTGGTGCGTGAGGACCTGTACCAGCGTTCCGGCCACATCGACAACTACGAGGACGACATGTTCCCGGTCATGGTCGACGGTGAGAACCGCTACCGGCTCAAGCCGATGAACTGCCCGAGCCACATGACGCTGTTCAACACCCAGCACCACTCGTACCGGGACCTGCCGCTGCGCTACGCTGAGTTCGCGACCCTGTACCGTTACGAGAAGTCCGGACAGCTGAGCGGACTCACCCGCGTGCGGGCCCTGACCCAGGACGACTGCCACATCTTCTGCACCGAGGAGCAGATCCAGTCGGAGTTCGCCCTCGCCCTGCGGCTCATCCGGGACACCCTCGAGACGTACGGCATGACCGACTACCGCGTCCAGCTGTCACTGCGCGGTGATGAAGGCAAGTACGTGGCTGACGATGAGAAATGGAACCGTGCCACCGACGCGCTGCGTACCGCACTTGACGCTGAAGGCGTCGAGTACTCAGAAGCGTACGGCGAGGCGGCTTTCTACGGACCGAAGGCTGACTTCATGGCCCGTGACGCCCTCGGACGCGAGTGGCAGCTCTCCACCATCCAGGTCGACTTCATCCAGCCTGCCCGCCTCGGCTGTGAGTACATCGGTGAAGACGGTTCGCGCCACACGCCGGTCGTGATCCACCGGGCGGTCACCGGCTCCACCGAACGTTTCATGGGCGTCATGATCGAGCACTTCGCCGGTGACCTGCCCCTGTGGCTCGCGCCGGAGCAGGTCCGGGTCGTGCCGATATCGGACCGTCACCGCGAAGCAGCGCTCGCGTTCCGTGACCGCCTCGAGCAGGCCGGACTGCGCGCCGGCATCGCCGCAGAGAGTGAGCGCATGAACGCGGCAGTCCGTGACGCTGAGCTGCTGAAGATCCCGTACATCGTGATAATGGGCGACCGGGAGATCGAAGAAGGTACCGTCAGCTTCCGCAGTCGCAAGGAAGACAACCGCAACCTGGTCGCAGCTGACGCCTTCATAAACCACCTGGTTGCAGCGAGTACCGGCCGGCAGCTGAACATCGAACCGCTGGCGGACTGAGGCAGCGACAAAGAGTGCGGGTGGGACCGGAGACCGGTTCCCACCCGCACTTTCACGTATGCAGT
>CAYPKV010000049.1:0-15627 GCA_964411415.1 uncultured bacterium | reverse complement strand
GCTACAAGATCGCTGAGTCAGACCCCCTCTACTGGCATGGTCCCAGCGGGTTCGACCCGGAGCACCCTGAGGCGGTCGCCCGGGGTTACCAGTGGTCCACAGCGTTCGGTGACGCCGTCAGTGAACTGGTTCCTTTCGACGAACGGGTCTGGGTCATCACGCCTGCAATGCGGGAAGGCAGCGGCCTCGTTGAGTTCAGTCGCCGCTTCCCGGGCAGGTACATAGACGTCGGCATCGCCGAGGACGTGGCGGTCACTGTTGCGGCCGGTCTGGCCCTGCGTGGCGAGCGGCCGATCGTCGCCGTATACAGCACGTTCCTGCAACGTGCTTTCGACCAGGTCATCCATGACGTCGCCCTGGAGAACCTTAACGTCATCTTCGCGATCGACCGGGCCGGACTCGTCGGCGCGGACGGAGCTACCCACCAGGGTGTGTACGACATCGCCTACCTGCGCAGCATCCCCAACCTGGCCATCGGCATGCCCCGTGACGCAGCTGAGATGCGGTCGATGCTGAAGGAGGCGCTGCTGCTGGGTGGTCCGCGTGCCATCCGCTGGCCCCGCGGCAGCGTTGAAGCCGCAGCACGGCAGCCGGCCCGCGACTGGCCCCGCATCGACTGGGGCAGCTGGGAGGTCGTCAAACCAGCGGCGCGCGCGCACGTACTGGCGATCGGTCCAACTGTCGCTTACGCACTGGAGGCGACCCGGGACCTTCCGGGCGTGGGCGTCATCAACGCCCGTTTCATCAAACCGCTGGATGCAGGGCTGCTGGCTGAGCTGGCACGCACGAGCGAGCACCTGATCACGGTAGAGGATCACGTACTGAGCGGCGGCTTCGGTTCCGCCGTCATCGAACATCTGAGCGACACCGGCCAGAGCGTGCCGGTGACCCGCCTCGGCATCCGCGACCAGCACGTGCCACACGGCAACCCTGCGGAACAGCATGAGCAGCTCGGTTACGGACCGCGTGCCATCAGGGCCGAGCTGGAGCGACTTGGCTTCACCCCGGCTACAGCCGTTGGAGAGACGGATGTTTGACTGGCTGGCTGCAGCCCCTGCCGGTCTGCTGGGCCTGGCCCTGCTGTTCGCCGGCTGGCCTCTGTTCCGGGTGCTGCTGGTACTGACCTGAGCGTGGTACGGCTTCCAGTTCGGTCCGGAACTGCTGGCGGCATTCGGCATCGCGCCAGCTCCCCAGGTCGCCTGGCTGGCCGGCGTGACCGTCGCCGTGATACTGGGACTGCTCGCCTGGCAGCTGTTCAGCATGGCTTTGTTCCTGTGGGGTTTCTTCGTCGGTTACGGCATCGGACTGGCGCTGATCGACAACGTGTTCATCGCGCTTGGTGCGGGCCTGGTCGTGGCTCTGCTCGCCCTCGCAGCTGGCCGGCTCGGGGTCATTCTGCTCACCTCACTGGCCGGTTCCTGGCTGCTGGTCAACCTGGTGCTGCAGTCAGTCGGCCCGGGTCAGCTGCCGCCCGGTGGCCTCGCCCAAGCCCCGTGGGGTTACGCCGCCGTCGTGGCTGTCACGCTCTTCGGTGTGTTCGTTCAGCTGCGCCTCTGGCCCGAACGCAGGCGCTGACAGCGCCAGCTGCAGTATCGGCCTGAGCCGGTCGATCATCAGCTGGATGTGCTGGGCCTGCAGCGTCGGATGAACCAGGAACATCAGGCTGGTACCGTTCAACTCACGGGCAGCGGGCAAGAGCGGCTGCTCCGGCAGCGACTGGAACGCCTTCTCCCGGTAGATCTCCCCACCCGTTCCGCTGAACAGCGGCACACCGGCTTCAGCAGCTTCTTTCAGGATGCGTTGCCGGTTCCAGCCATCTGCAAGCCGGACTGGATCGAGGTAAGCGTTCAGCTTGTAGAACGCGTGCCGGCTGTCCGCTGCCGGCAGTGGGAACCTGATGCCCGGGATGTCAGCCAGGCCGGCGATGAACTGCAGCGCGTTGCTGCGGCGGCGTTCGAGCCAGCCGGGCAGACGCTCCAGCTGCACGCGGCCGATTGCGGACTGCAGTTCAGAAAGGCGCCAGTTGCTGCCGAAACTGTGATGCAGGTAGCGGTAACCGGGTGGGTGGTCAGTCGAGTGGACAGCGTCGTAATCCTTGCCGTGATCGCGGTACGCCCAGGCGGTACGCCACGCCTGCTCATCGTTGAGCGTTACCATGCCGCCCTCGCCGCCGGTCGTCATGATCTTGTCCTGGCAGAACGAGAACGCTCCGGCGTGACCGATGGAGCCGACCCGCCTGCCCCGGTACTCAGCACCATGGGCCTGGGCGCAGTCTTCGATGACGACCAGGCCGTGGCTGTTGGCAAGTTCCATGATCGCGTCCATGTCGGCAGGCCAGCCGGCCAGGTGAACGACGATGACCGCCCGGGTGCGGGGCGTGATGCAGGCGGCGATCGATTCAGCCGTGATCAGGCCGCTGTCCCGGTCCACATCAGCGAACACCGGGATGGCACCGCGGGCGACCGCGGCACTGGCAGTGGCTATGAAGGTACGGGGAGTGGTGATGACTTCGTCTCCCGCGCCGATACCGAACGCAAGCAGGGCCAGTTCCAGCGCCAGGGTGCCGTTGGCGACGGCCAGTGCGTACCTGGTGCCCATGTAAGCAGCGAACTCCTCTTCGAACAGCCTGCCCTCACTGCCGGTCCAGTAGTTGACCCGTCCACTGTCCAGCACCCGGGCCACGGCAGCCTGCTCCTCAGCCCCGAAATGCGGCCACTGCGGCAGGTCGAGGGGTATTCCGTTGAGGCCCTGGCGTACGGGAGAATCGCTGTCGCTCATGAGCCAACTATCGTTCCTTGGCGCACGTTTCCTGGTACGTACGTCACAGTCTCCTGAACCGGTTGCGCAGAGCGGGGTAGAGCAGCAGACAGGAAAGCGTGAACGCCAGGCCGGCTGCCAGGACGGTGCCCACGAGCTGCAGCAGGCTGACAGGTGCAGGCAGCAGCAGGATGACCACGATCAGGCTGACGGTTGCCGCGAGCGGCTTCAGCAGCAGCGGCTGCAGCCGTGGCAGCCGGAACGAGCGCCGTACCAGCATGAGGCTGAGCAGCAGTGCCAGTACCCAGACCGCGAACGTCGACCAGACGGCGCCCATGATGCCCCAGTGGGGGATCAGCAGCAGGTTGAGCACGACGTTGAGGACAGCGGCGGCCAGCATCACCCAGGCCTGCAGGCGCGTGTCACCGGCCAGCTGGAAACCTACGTCGACGTAGAACGCCTTGATGCCAGCCAGGAAAGCTGCTGCTGCAATCCAGGGGATGACCGCGGCCGCAGCAGTGACGAACTCGCTGCCGACCGTGAAGCCGGCCACCGGTCCGGCCAGCAGCATGAGGCCCGCGGTGGCCGGGGCGCCGACCAGCAGCAGCAGGTGCAGCGTGTCGTGCAGCCGGCTGCGGGCCGCGTCTTCACCTTCGTCCTCCAGGGCACGCACGGTAAGGGGGTAGGCCGCCAGGTTGACGATGCTGAGCAGCATGGTCACGGTGAAACTGGCAAGGTCGTAGCCGGCAGAGTACAGGCCTGTCTCGCTGCGGCCCAGCAGCCAGCCGATCAGGAAACGGTCTGAGCTGTTGACGATGAAACCCAACGCGAAGGTGATGGTGAGGGGCAGACCGTAGCTTAAGAGCGTACTGAGCAGGACTCCGTCGACCTGCAGCGTGGCTCCTGACCAGTCGCTCACCTGGCGGTTGAGCAGGAACGCAGCGACACTGCCGAGGCTGAGGCCAAGCAGCAGTCCGGGCGCACCCCACAACCAGGCGAGCAGGCCGCCAAACAGCAGTGCCAGCACGGCCCGCTGCAGGGCGAGCCGCCCGTAACTGCGTGGCTGCAGGCGCTTGCGGCTCAGCTCCAGGTTCAGTTCGAACCAGCCCTGACATATGAACAGCAGCAGACCACTGAACAGCAGCGGCAGCGGTACCGGGTTGACAGGCAGCAGGCTGAGAACCACGGTGCCGGCGCTGACCGCGGCGATGATGCGGAGCCACAGGTTGCGCAGGCTTTGCAGCATCGCAGCTTCAGCCGCCTGGTCCTTGGGCAGGAAGCGCAGCAGTCCCAGGCGCAGCCACTGGATCAGCAGTGAATCAAGCAGAGCCACGCCGGCGATCACCAGGCTGTAATCACCGTATGCTTCCGGCTGCAGCAGCCGGGTGTAGACGGCAATGGCCAGGAAGTTGAGCAGGCCCGGCAGACCGCGTGCCAGGACGTACGTGAGGGAATGGTCAACCAGCAACGACTACCGCCACAGTGGCAGAGTGAGCGTGTGTGACGCCAGAAGCCAGCACGTGACGATCATAGGTTATAAGGGAAGTCTAATGCCGGCATCCGTACATCTCGCCCTATTCCTTCCTGACCTCCGGGGCGGTGGTGCAGAGCGGGTCATGGTCAACCTTGCCAACGGTTTCACTGAGCGCGGCATCGCCGTTGACCTTGTGCTGCTCAGCGCCAGAGGACCGCTGTTGCAGGAAGTCGTCCCGGCCGTGAACATCCATGACCTGGGCGTCAGTCGGGCCCGTGCCAGCATCGGCCCACTCGTCCATTACCTGCGGCACCATCAACCTGACGCACTCATCTCAGCGCTCGGTCAGACGAACCTCGCAGCTGCTGTGGCCCGCAGCCTCTCCACGACCCGGGTCAGGCTGCTGGTGAGCGAACACCAGTCGTTCGAACCCGGTCGCGAACCGGGCCTGATCCAGAAGCTGTACCCCGGCCTGGCCCGGCGGCTCTACCGGAACGCCGTTGTCGTTGCCGTGTCCGACGGCGTGGCTGACACCCTTGCTCAGGTGAGCGGCATCCCCCGGACCGGTATCGAAGTGATAGCCAATCCCGTCCTCGTGCCCGGGCTGCAGCAACGTTCACTTGAACCGTTGCCTGCCGGCGCACCTGCGCGTTACATCCTCAACGCCGGCCGGCTGACAGCACAGAAGAACCAGGCGCTGCTGCTTGATGGCTTCGCACTGCTCGCTGAAGAAGAACCTGACCTGCAGCTCGTCATACTGGGCGAAGGCGAACTTGAAAACGAACTGAGGCAGCAGGCCGAACGACTTGGCATCGGCGAACGGGTACTGATGCCCGGCTTCCAGTCGAACCCGTACCCGTGGATCAGGCAGGCCAGCGCGTTCGTGCTGTCTTCTGACTGGGAGGGTCTGCCGACAGTGCTCATCGAAGCGCTGGCCCTGGGCGTCCCGGTCGTGTCCACTGACGCTCCGAGCGGCCCGGCCGAGATTCTGGATGGTGGCCGGCTCGGCCGTTTGGTACCCAGGAACGACCCCCGGGCACTGGCAGACGCGCTCCGGGCAGTCCTGACGCAGCCGGCGGAACGCGCGACGGCTGCAGAACTTGATAAGTACACCGTACGGAGTGCGGTTTCCGCTTACATTCATGCTCTCGGACTGAACTGATGACCCGCCTGGCCCGCCTCGGCCTGCTGGTTTTCGCTTTCGTCCTGCCGTGGGAGGACTCCCTGCTGCTGCCGTACCTGGGCAGCCTCGGCCGGGTCAGTGGCCTGCTGCTCCTCGCTGCCGGCCTCCCGTCGCTGTTCCAGGGCAACCGCCTGCGGGTCAGGCTGCCGTCACTGTTCCTGCTGCTCATGCTCGCTTTCGTCGTGTGGTCCGGACTGAGCATGTTCTGGAGCCTGGACCCGGGGGCCAGCCTGGCGCATGCGCTCTCACGCCTGCAGCTGCTGGCGATGGCCGTACTCGTCTGGAACCTCATCGGTTCGGCTGACGAGGCACAGCCCGTCATGCGGGCTTACGTGCTCGGCTGTTACGTGGCGATCGGCAGTGCAGCCTTCAACTTCCTGGCCGGCAACGAGTACGTGTACCAGCGTTACTCGGCCACGGGCACCGACCCGAACGACTTTGCGACGATGCTCGCACTCGGCATCCCGCTTGCCTGGCTGCTCGTACTGCGCGGCCGGCAGGGACTGTGGTTCTGGCCGCTGCTCCTGTACCTTCCGGCCGTCCTGGCGGCAATACTGCTCACCTCCTCACGGGGTGGTGCGCTCGTGACGCTGCTCGCCCTGCTGGTCGTGCCCCTGACACTGCGTCACCTTGACCTGCCAAGGCGAATCGCCTTCTGGTTCGTCGTCGCCGTAGGCAGCCTGCTCGCGATCTTCGCGGCGCCGATGCTCATCGACACGGTCAGCAGCAGCCTGGAACGCCTGTCCAGCACCGCTGCAGAAGTTTCCTCGGGCACGCTGAACGAACGGGCTGACATCTGGTCAGCCGGCTTTCAGGCACTTGATGACAACAATCTGCTCGGTGTCGGTGCGGGGGCGTTCGCGACAGCTGTGCAACCGTACGCCGGTCAGCCGCTGCTGGCCCACAACACTTACATCTCAATATTTGTGGAACTTGGCCCGACCGGACTGCTGCTGTTCGTGGCGGCCATCCTGGCAGCCGCACTCCCGTTGCTGCGTCTGGCTGAACCACAGCGGACTGTGCTGTTCGTGCTGGTGCTCACCCTCGTGGTCGGACTAATACCGCTGACGTGGGAGATACGCAAGGTCACCTGGTTCATCCTCACGGTCGTGACCGCACACGGCACGGTCATGGCCGGTACACGTCGCGAGCCTGAAGTGAGCGTCGCAACAGCATGAACATCCTGTACTGCGTCACTGACCTTGACCTGGGCGGGGCTGAGGCACAGGTGGTCAGCCTGGCGACCGGGATGCGCGCCCGCGGCCACGAGGTGCACGTCGTGTCGATGCTCGAACCGGTCGCCCGCACGGCCCAGCTCGAAGCCGGTGATGTGAGCTGGAGCCACCTGGGCATGAAACGCGGCGTGCCGGACCCACGCGGGGCCCTGCGGCTCGCCGCGACGGTCCGGAGGTTCAGGCCGGACGTCGTGCATTCACACATGGTTCACGCCAACCTGCTGGCCCGGCTGACCCGTATGACCGTGATGATGCCCCGGCTGATCTGCACCGCTCACAACACGGTTGAAGGCGGCCCGGCCCTGGATCTCGCCTACCGGCTGACCGACCGGCTCGCGGACCTGACCACGAACGTGAGTGAGGCCTCTGTCGCTGCGTTCGTCAAGCGCCGTCTTGCCCCGGCGCACCGCATCCGGTTCGTGCCCAACGGGCTGGACCTGAGCAGCAGTCGGCCCGCAGCGGGCGACCGTGAGCGGCTGCGGCAGGAGCTGAACTTAAGCGGCTTCGTGTGGCTGGCCGTCGGACGGCTCGTGCCGGAGAAGGACCTGCCGAACCTGTTCAGCGCCTGGCGGCGGCTGCCGGCAGGTAACCAGCTGCTGATCGCCGGGGACGGTCCGCTGCGCGCCGAACTCGAGGCACACGCCCCTGACGGGGTCACGTTCCTGGGCAGACGGACTGACATCCCCGCGGTCATGGCAGCCGCCGACGGCTTCGTCATGTCTTCAGCGGTTGAAGGGCTGCCGATGGTGCTTCTCGAAGCAGCGGCAGCGGGTCTGCCCGCAGTGAGCACCGCTGTGGGTGGGGTGGGGGACATCATCGCGGATGGACACAGCGGCAAACTGGTCGCGGCCCACGACCCTGAGGCGCTCGCACGTGCAATGCTCTTCCTGATGAACCTGCCGGATGCCGACCGACTCAAGCTCGCCGACAACGCACGTCAGCACGTAAGCGCTGCCTTCGGACTGGCTGGCGTGCTGGACACCTGGGAACAGATCTATGCCGCAGCAGACTGAAGCCGGCCGGCTGCTGATCGCAGCCAGCATCCCCGAGATGATCGAAGCGTTCCTGCTGCCGTATGCCCGGCACATGCGCTCGCTCGGCTGGCGCGTCGACGCCCTGGCCAACGGTGTCAGCGCATCACCGCAGTGCCGCGCCGCGTTCGACCACGTGTACGACATCGACTGGAGCCGCAACCCACTCGATCCACGCAACCTGATCCGCCTGCCGGCTGACATCCGCGAACTGGTGCAGCTGAACCGCTACCACGTCGTGCACGTGCACACGCCAGTGGCAGGTTTCGTCGTCCGCTTCGCCCTGCGCCGGCAGAAGGAACCCCGCGTCGTTTACACCGCCCACGGGTTCCACTTCCACCGCAGTGGCGGCCGGCTGCGCAACGCGGCGTTCCAGTCAGTCGAGAAGCTGGCCGGCCGCTGGACGGATGAACTGATCGTCATCAACAGCGAGGACCACGAGGCAGCCCGGGCACTTCACATCGTGCCGACCGGTCACCTGCACCTGCATCCGGGCATCGGCATCGACCTGGAGCGGTTCCGTTTCGAAGCGATGCCCGAAGCCGAGGTTCGCGCCCGCCGGGCCGCACTCGACCTGCCTCAGGACGTGCCACTCGTGCTCATGGTCGCAGAGTTCAACCCCCGCAAGCGGCACGAGGACGTCCTCAACGCGTTCTCTGCCGTGTGGAGCGGCGCCCACCTGCTGCTCGTCGGCAAGGGTGAGCTCGAGGACGACATCCGTGAACAGGCTGCAAGCCTCGGTCTGGGCCGGCGCGTCCACTTCCTCGGTTACCGATCCGACGTGCCGGAACTGATGGCCATCAGCCAGCTGTTGCTGCTGCCCTCACTGCAGGAAGGCCTGCCGATGGCGGTCATCGAGGCGATGAGCATGGGTGTTCCGGTGATAGGCACCGACATCCGCGGTACCCGTGACCTGTTGAGTGACGGTGCCGGCGTACTGGTGCCGGTGCGCTCACCCGCCGCCCTGGCGCACGCGATGAACGCCCTGCTGGCTGACCGGGAACACCGTGAACTGCTTCGCCGCAACGCCCGTGAACGTGTCCGCCAGTACGCCATCGGCCCGCTGCTGGACACTCATGCCGAGCTGTACTCCCGGCTGCGTGACTCAGTACTCAGGGACCGTGAGGTTGAGGCCAAGGCGGTTGCGGCCGGCAGTGGGGACCCAGACTGACGTTCCGTCGCTGAGGGTCGCAGCCAGGCGGATGCTGTAGCGGCTGTCCCCGGCCAGGCTGGCGTGCCCGTCAGGCAGGGCCAGGAACAGCTCCCACGTGCCGGCTTCAAGGTTCAGCGGCAGCTGGGTGGTGATGGTTCGCTCCTGCCCGGCCAGAGGCAGTACCAGCCTGGCGTCGCTGCTCACCGTGTGGGTCACCTCATTGCCCGTCCGGCTGTTGACCAGGATGATCTGCAGTGGCCGCGGGTTGTAAAGTTTGCCGAAGCCGCTGTTGCTGATGGTCAGCCGCAGCTGTGGCGCAACCCCGTCTGCGGGTGTAAGCAGGGTGGCAGAGGCCAGCTCATAGCGGTACCCCAGGCGCTGCCTCACCTCCTGGTAACACCCTTCATCATGCCAACCTTGCAGGATGGGCCGGAAGTAATCACTGTTGAGGTAATCCCAGCCGTACCGCTCCAGCTCGATGACGGCGTTGCCACAGCTGATGCGTTCGGCCTGAAGGGCGATATCGCAAGTCTCGCCGCCCGTGACCGTGTAGCGCGCCTGCTGTGCCGCGAACGTGCGGTCCGCATCGTTGCCGAAAGTACCTGCGTCGTCCCAGCTGGCGAGGAAACAGTCGTTCATGAAACCTGACCGGGCCTGCGCCCGGAAACTGAACGCAGCAGCGGCAGCCAGCGGCTCTTCCGTGCCCAGCACGTGATACGAGTGGCGCGGCGTCCTGAACTGCACCATGAGCTGCTCCGGCACGGCTGTCAGCAGCGCTTCGCCGATGAGCCGCTTGTTCACTTCGCTGGTGAGACCGTACTCGCTGCCGTGCCACTCGCCCCACTTGCCGATGAAGCCGGCCTGCAGCACGGCGATCACGTCACTGTTCTGCGCCAGCAGCGGCTGAAGCTGCCCGATGTGCCGCAGCACCTGTTCAAGCGGTGCATCCGCGCCTTCGCCCCAGTTGTAGATGAAGCGGGGTATGACCTTCAGACCGTTGGCACGTACGGCATCGAAGCCTGCCTGCAGACTGTCAAGCAGCTCCACCGGCAGGTCACTGTGGCGCCAGTCATCCAGGCGCACGTATCCACGGACGAGTGTGATGTCCGGTGCGCTCAGACCGATGCGACTGTCGGCTGACAGCCCGACCAGGCTGACATCGTCATGAAAGCCCCGTTCGGGATTCGGGAAGTCACTGGCATCCGGCAGGTAACTGACCGTCCGGGTACCGTCTGGCAGACCTGGGCCTGTAACCGGCGACTGCGCTGCACAGGCGGTGAGTATCAGCAGCAGCCCGAGAAAGGTCATCCTCATGCAGGTGCCTTCTCAGCCGGGTTGTGCAGCCCGAGCCGGGCCAGCCGGATCAGGTAGGCAAGCAGTACCGCGATGACCAGTGCAAGGCCCATGCCGGTCACCAGGCCGGTGCCGTTGCGCTGTTCAGGTACTGCTGCTTCCGACAGCAGGCTCAGCTGGCTGAGCGGCACGGTCGCCTGCAGCGTCGCCAGTTCACGGACGAGCTGGTCACGCTGAACAGTCAGTTCCGGATCGGCGGCGGCCTCCAGCGCAGCGAGTTCACTGTTGAGCCGTTCTGTCCAGGCCCGCAGCGGTCGCTGGGTGCGTTCGAAGTCCCAGGCGACGAGTTCCCGGGCGACTGCCGTGGCGACCTCGGCAGCTTCGAACGGACTGGCGGTGGTGTAAACGACCCGGATGACGCTGGAGCGCAGCTGGTTGTCACTCACGACCTGCAGGTTCTGAAGTATCTCCCGGTCGGAAGGCAGTTCAGCGAAACTGGTCCAGTTGCTGCGCACTGCGTCGAGCACCGGTCCGTTGCTGACTGCTGCCCGGTACAGGGCGGGATCGAGACTGCCGGGTACGATGCCCCGCACGGCCGTAGGGGCGAACTCCTGCCGCACCGACAGCAGGTGGGCGACTGCAGTGAAGGAGTCAGGCCGGCGCTGTACTGTCCACCAGGCGGCCGCCATACCGATCGCGGCGAACAGCAGTGCCAGTCGCAGGCCCCGGAGGATGAAGGCGAACAGGTCGCGCAGTGGCACCTGGATGAAGGTGCTGCGGCTGCCGGAACTCATGCGTTCGGCCGCTCCTGTGAACCGGTGAACTCCGGCATGGTCGCGTGACCCTGGGCCGACACGCCTTCCCGGGCCAGCACCGTCCGGACGGTGAGCCACAGGATTCTCAGATCCAGCCATAACGACTGGTTATCGACGTACCAGACGTCCATGGCGAAGCGTTCGTTCCAGTCGACGGCGTTGCGGCCGTTCACCTGAGCCCAGCCGGTGATGCCGGGCCGGACTTCGTGACGCCGGGCCTGCTCCGGCGTGTAACGGTCAAGGTACTCCATGATCAGCGGACGCGGCCCGACCAGGCTCATCTCACCGCGCAGAACGTTTATGAGTTCAGGAAGTTCGTCAAGGCTGGTACTGCGCAGCCTGCGGCCGAAATCCGTCAGCCGCTCAGCGTCCGGCAGGCTGCGGCCGCTGGCATCGGTGGCGTCACGCATCGTGCGGAACTTCAGGATGGTGAAGGGCCGGCCGTGCAGGCCGGGGCGCACCTGGCGGAACAGGACCGGCCTGCCCAGGTTCCTGGCGACCAGGAGTGCGGTCAGCAGCAAAACAGGGGACAGCACGATGAGTGCGGCCAGGGAAACTGTGATGTCGAGTACGCGCTTCAGCATCGACTGCAGTCTAGCGGATCTGGTACCAGCGCGAGTCCTCACGCAGCAGATCAGGCGAGTCGAAGCGGACTTCACGCAGTTGCTGACTGCTCAGGCCACCCAGGCAGCCGGGCTTCTGCAGCTGAAACTCTGCAGCGCCACTGACCGTGACGCCACGGTCAAGCAGTACCTGCAGGTCAGTGAAGCTGTCAGCGTCCAGGCAGTTCTCGTGCAGTGACAGGTGACTGTCGTAGCGGCCCCGTCCGATGGGCATGCTGACGAAGTAGGGCGGGTACTCGCTGAAACCAGGTTCGCTGCGTTCCCACCAGAACGGTTCTGCCGCCGAGGGGAAGGCGCTGTTGGTGACCAGGGGCCCGAGATCACTGATGAGGTTGTTCTCGGCCCGCAGAGTGGACAGTGACGGGAATCCTGCCAGCGGAGTTAAGTCCTGCACCTGGTTGTTTGTCAAGGTCAGCAGCTCCAGGTTCGCAAGCCCCGACCCGAGTGGACTGAGGTCGCTGATCTCGTTATCGTGGACGACCAGACTGCGCAGACTGCTGAGTGAACCGACACCGGTCAGGTCCTGCAGGCAGCCTGTGGGTACTTCACCAGTCAGGTCCGTGCAGTTCATATACAGCCACAGGTGTTCCAGCTGATCGAGGCCGGCCAGCGGAGTCAGGTCGTGGATGCGGTTCTCGCTGAGGTACAGCACCCGCAGCTGACTGAGGCCGGCCAGCGGGCTCAGGTCAGCAACTTCGTTCTGGTACAGGCCGATGACCTGCAGTCCGGTCAGGCCGGCCAGCGGGCTCAGGTCACTGACGGAGTTCCGGTCCAGGTTCAGCTCCTGCAGACTGTGCAGGCCACTCAGGCGGCTGATGTCAGTGATGTCGTTGCACATCAGTTCCAGACGCAGAAGCGTGCGCAGATGCTGGATTCCTTCGAGCGAACTGACGACCGGGTCAACAGTCTGGTCGCAGCGGTTGATGATGATCGCGTTGTGGCGCTCCATGAGGCCGTACTCGTCGTCCGGGTAAGGCACAGGCGTGAACCCCTGCTGCACCATGCCGCAGCGCAGAACGTCATCCCCTGGATCCAGGTCAGTGTTGCGGTATATCTTCCACACCGCCTCGTGCAGTACAGGATCGGGGATGCCGATAACGTCCTCAGGGTCACTGCACACCCAGCCGGGCAGGCTGAGCGGTTCGCTCCACAGCAACTTCGACACTTCAGCACCCGCTATGTTGCTGGCCACCAGGCGGTAGTTGACGAGTTCCTTGTCAGTCGGCAGGTCGATTCCAATGCCGCCTGCAGCCGCGTCCAGTTCAGTCGCCGTCCGCTCGGTCTCGCCCGTCACTACCTCGATGAGCCGCACGCTTACTGCCTCGGCCGTCGCCCAGCTGACGGTTACGTGACTGCCGGCCTCCAGACCGGTGCTGTCGCCGTCGAGTGTGAAGCTGTTTATGACCGGTGCCGCTGCCTCGGTCAGTTCGATGGTCAGTTGTGCGCTCAGGTCCGGGTACTGGGCGCTGATGGCGGTGACGGTCACCGTACCGGTGGCGGTTGCCGCGGCGATGCCGGAGGTGGCATCGATGCTCAGCAGTGCGTCATCGGAACTGGCCCAGCTGACCTGCTGGCCCGGTTGCTCATCTGAACCGGACGCAGTGACGACCGCCGTGAACTGCAGGCCGGCCATGCCGGGATGGATGATGTCTGGTGCAGACACTGCAAGCGCGTCTGCCGGTGCCAGCGTCAGGCTGCGACTGCTGGCGCCGGTCCTGAGCGTGAAGGTCGTAGCAGTTGCAACGGTCTTCACTTCTGATGCATGGGGTGGAACCGGGATGCCATCCAGCGTGGCTTCACTGCCACTTACCCGCCACTCGAGTGACCAGGTGCCCTGGCCGTCTGCCAGCGGCGTCGCTGAGAAGTACTCGATCTGACTGCTGGTCCCACGCGGGTTGCAGGCTGCCAGCAGGAGGAGGCCGAGAAGCATCAACACCGGCAAGGTGACCAGCCGGGTTGCACCGGGATTCCGACCTGTCACTGCCTGTTTCACCGCACTGTTCATGCTCTGCACATTAGCAACGCCTCAGCCGCCGGTCAGCCCAAGCGTCACAGTGTGCCCGGCTGTGAAGAAAGCCTCGTTCAGCGGCTCTGTCGCCACGACTCGAGCAGCTGCTGCCGTGACGCCGGTACGGACAGCGTTGAGAAGCCTGAACTGCAGTCGCGGATCGACGCGGCTTCACCTGTGATCACGGCTTCCCGGTCCCGGAGCTCCTGCAGCTGGGTAAGGACTGGCTCTGCCAGTGGATCGAAGCAGTTGTAGCCCATCGCCAGGTGCACACCGTTCAGCGCATGTCCTGCGGGCGGCATCTGGATGTAACCGCGCTGCCACTTGTACGCGGGGTGGGTGCCGAAGGACGTGTTGTCTACCAGCGGCTCCAGGGTACTGATCAGGTTCTCGTCGATGGCGAGCGTCGCGAGTTTCGGCAGGTCTGTAAGCGGCGACAGGTCCGTTATCCGGTTGCCGCTGGCGATGATCAGCTGCAGCTCCGTCATGCCGGGCCCGATGAAAGACAGGTCGCTCACTTCATTGACGTGGAAGACCACGCTTTCCAGCTGGTTCTTGCCGGACAGGGCCGACAGGTCCGCCAGACAGTCAGTGGCTCCCGGGCCAGCGCAGTTGTAGTACAGCCAGACGTGCCGCAGGTCGTGGAGGTCAGTAAGCGCGGCGATGTCGGTAACGAAGTTCTCGCTCAGGTACAGGATCTGCAGGTCGTGCAGTCCACTGAGCGCGTCGATGTTCCGGACCCGGTTGTTGTAAAGCCCGAGCACCTGCAGGCGCGTCAATCCGGCAAGGGGGCTGATGTCCTCGATCAGGTTGTCGTCGAGGTTTATCTCGACCAGGCCGGTGAGGCTGGCCAGCCTGCTGATGTCAGTCAGCCCGTTGCAGGTCAGTTCCAGCCTGGCCAGGTGAACGAGGTGCTGCAGTCCTTCGAGTGAGCTGACCTTGGGTGCATGCGGGTCACAGCGGTTCAGGTTGATCAGGTTATTGGTCTCCTGACCATCCCCGTTCAACTGCTGCGGGAACTGCTGCTGAACGTCCGCGCAGGTGATGTCAGCAGCAGCGTCCAGGCTGAACAGCCCGCGCACGCTATCTTCGACCTGCGGGTCAGCGAAGGTGACTGTGACGTCGTCCTGGTCACAGACCCAGCCAAGTACACTGACGTCGGCGTCCCAGAAGCTGCTGCGGCCACTCCCGCCACCAGCGGCGGTCCAGCTGAGGCGGTAGTTGACCGACGGGAGATTGACCGGCACAGCTGCGGCTGTTGCTTCCAGCTCGGCTGGGATCAGTTCCTGGCTGTTGATGAGCTCTTCAGCGGACCACGTCTCCAGCGTCAGACTGGTTAGTGACACAGCCCGCCAGTTGAGCGACAATGTCTCGCCCGCCTCAAGCACGGTCGGGTCGCCGTTCACACTCAGTTCGTACACGCCCGGTGTCGGAACGGTGACCGTGAACTCTGCAGCAACCTGCTGGTACTGCCTGCTTCGTACGGTCAGAACCGCCGAACCCCCGCCGACGGCGGTGACCACGCCTGAGCTGTCGATGGTCACAACGTCAGTGTCAGAACTGTGCCACGTGACTGCATCTGCCGGCACATGATCCGAACCCGGTGCCACAACGTCGACAGTCAGCCTCAGCTGTTCAGTGATACCCAGCATCAGAGGGAGGTTTTGCTGGATCAGCTCCAGGCCGGTCACGGGCGCCAGGTCGAACGATTCAGTGACACTGGCAACGGGACCGTTGTGGGCTGTGAGCGTAACCCTCTGAACATCGGCAACAGCCAGCTCAAGTGAGCCTGAAGCTGCAGCAGGCGAACCATTCAGCTCAACAGATTCAGCGCTGGTACTCCAGCTCACGCGCCACTGAACGTCAGGGGAGTCGAGGACAGGCTCGGCAGTGAAACTCTCGATCACCGGAACAGCTGAAGAGACTACCTGCACGAAGTCGTAGCTGCCAGTCCACTGCTGTGATGTCGCGTAAATGTCAGCAGATCCAAACCCATGCACAGTTACCAGGCCAGTATCAGACACACTGACGATCTCCGGAGCTGTACTGTGCCAC
>CAYPKV010000048.1:0-15801 GCA_964411415.1 uncultured bacterium | reverse complement strand
CTCACGCGTGGCGCCGATCATCTTGGCCAGGTCCTGCTGGGTCAGGTTCAGGTCGATCACCGTGCCGCGGTCCCCTGGGGTACCGAAGTCGTTAGCGAGCCGCAGCAGCAGGTTGGCGAGGCGACCGGGTGCGTCGAAAGCTCCGACTTCAGCCTGCCACTGCTGGGCCTGCCACAACCGGGTCGACATTATCTGCAGGAACTTCAGGGCGATGCGCGGCTGCTGCTGCAGGAGCCGCTGGAAGTCGGCTTCCGGCATGACGATCAGTTTCGTATCGACGACCGCTTCAGCCTGGTTGGGCCGGCGCTCTGAAGGCAACAGCAGCAGCTCACCGAACACGTCGTACTGGCCGAGGAGGCCCAGGATCATCTCCTTACCGTTCGGGAAGTACATGGATATCTTGACCATGCCTTCCCGCACGAAGTAGAGCGCGTCAGCCGGGTCCTCCATGTGGAAGATGATCTCCCCGGCCCGGAACTGCTTGTAAGGGGTGATGGTGGCCAGCTGTTCGAGCTCTTCGGCTGACAGGTCTTCGAACAGCTGAGTGTTCTTCAGATGCCAGACCAGACTGGGGTACTCCTGCATTGCCCGACATCGTACTACATCAGACGACCGAACCCTCAGCGGCTTCCTCGCTTCCTGCACCGTCCTGGGCGAGCAGACTGCCGAAGGCTCCCCACTCGTCCACGGTGGTCTCTTCCTCGTACATCTTCAGGCCCAGCAGGTACGAAGAGCGGGAGATCATGTAACCCGACAGCGGTGCCGTCAGGAAGAAGAACGCGAATATGAGCAGCACCCGCTCGCTGGCTCCGACCGACAGGAACGACAGGGCGCCGCCGCCGAATATGCCCATGCCACCAAGTGTCACGAGCTTGGTGCTGGCGTGCAGACGCGTGTAAACGTCAGGGAAACGCACCATGCCGATCGCCGAGACGAGGATGAAGAAACAGCCGAACAGGATGAGCAGCTCGGCCCACAGGTTGCCTTCGATGCGCACGGCGTTAGGCACCGTGGCGACTTCATCCTGTGCCAGCACTGTTCCAGCGGCCAGCACGAGTGTCGTAAGCAGCCACCTCACTTCTGCATCCCCCGCGACATGATGTAGCGCGTCAGGGCTACGGTGCTGAGGAAGCCGAGGATGGACACGATGAGGGCCGCATCCAGGAAATCCTCGAAGCCGGTGCGCATGGCCAGCAGCACGATGAGCACGGCCATCGCCACACCCATGAAGTCAAGGGCAGCCACCCGGTCTCCGAGCGTCGGCCCGCGGGCGATGCGCCAGCAGGCCATCAGCAGGGCCAGGATGATGCACGCGAACGCGATGTCAACGACCATTGCGGCCAGTCCTTTCCGCCCTCATTCCATGAACTCCAGGATGAGGGCTTCGATGCGGAGGATGCCTTCGCGGTGGAACTCCGGGTCAGCGTTGTTCACCGCGTGGCAGTACATGAACTTCCGGTCAGGCGATATCGCCATGGGAACAGTCCCCGGGATGAGCGAGATTGTCAGGCCCAGCAGCGAGATGGCCGCGTCTGACTTGACCGTCAGGGGGATCTGCACGATCATCGGATGGAAACGCGGGCGGGGTGACAGTGCCAGACGCACGTTCACGAAGCCGGCGACGACCATCTCCTTCAGGAAGTTGAACAGGTAACGGATGACGCCGGCCACCCTTTTCGGCAGGCTGCGCTTGACGTTGCGCTCCATGACGGAGAGCATGATCATGCCGAGCACCGCACCGAAGAAGATGTTGCCCCAGCTGAGCTCGCCGTTCAGGAAACTCCACAGCAGCGAGACTGCGACGATGGCGAGTATCTCGCCCATCATTCACCTCCAGCAGCCGGCATCAGCGGCGGTCCGGGTTCGAGCGCAGGGTTGCCATCCGGGAACACCGCCGCCAGGTAACCGGCGTTGTCAGACAGCTGACCGGCGACCGTTTCAGCCAGTCCGAACACCGGTCCGCTCAGTACCGGCAACGCCGCCACGAGCAGCACCGCGACCGTGGTGACCGCCACCATCGCACCGGGCAGTTCGGTCCGACGCAGCTTGCCGGGATCGCCCCAGAAGTAACCGGTCCACACCTGCACCCCGGCGTACAGCAGGACGATGCTCGACACGATCACGGCGACGCCGGCAGCTGTCGCCACTCCCCCACCCAGGCTGAACAGCGAACCGACAACCGCGAACTTGCCGACGAAGCCGCTGGTGGGCGGGATGCCGGCCGAGGCGAGCATGACGATGAAGAAGCCGATGCCGAGCCAGGGGTAGAGCGACAGGTGGCCTTCCTTGAGCGTGTTGGCACCCGACAGTCGTTCCGCCAGCGCGGCGATCAGGAACAGCGCGAACACGACCAGTACCGAGTTGATCATGTAGTAGATGGCAGCGGTCAGACCCGCCTGGGTCGCTGTCATCGCAGCAACGACCACCATGGAGATGCTGGCTACGTTTATGAACGACGTGATGTAGCGCCAGCGGTGCCGGGCGACCGCGCCGAGTGCTCCGACCAGCACCGTGAAGGCTGCCAGCACCATGATCAGCTGCTGGACCAGCGTCTCTTCCGGGAACATCAGGGTGAACATGCGGATGAGGGTGTACGCCCCGACCTTCGTCAGCATCGCTGCGAAGAAAGCACTGGCCGCAGACATCGGAACGGGGTAGCTGTTCGGGAGCCAGAAGCCGAACGGGAACAGGGCGCTCTTGGTGGCGAAGACGAGTGCCAGCAGCAGCGCCACCGCGGTGATGCGCAGGTCAGGCCCGTGTTCAGCGACGCGCATGCCGATGTCAGCCATGTTGAGCGTACCGAACAGGCCATATGCCAGGCCGGCGCCGCCTACGAACAGTGTCGACGACAGCAGGTTGATGACGACGTACTTCAGGCCCTCGCGCAGCTGCGGCAGCTCGCCGCCGAGCAGCAGCAGGCCGTAGGAAGCGATGAGCATCACTTCGAACGCGACGAACAGGTTGAACACGTCCCCGGTTATGAACGACAGGTTGACGCCCATGAACAGGAACTGGAACAGCGCCTGGGCACCGAACAGCTCACGCGCCCGGTTCAGCAGGCTGCCGTAACCGCGTTTCGGTCCGGCGTGCAGGCTGGCATCGACGAAGAACACCGACAGCAGTCCGGCGATACCGGAGAGGACCAGCAGTACCGCACTCAGTCCGTCCACCACCAGGGTGATGCCGAACGGGGCAGGCCAGTTCGCCATGCTGTCAGCCAGCGGGCCATCCGTGAACACGCTCATGGCGATCCAAACGGACACGGCCAGGGTTGCCACCGAGAACGCCACGGCGACGTACAGCCAGGGCCGCGGCTTACGCAGCAGCATCAGCAGCGCAGCGGCAAGCAGGGGGATGATCACGGGAAACAGTACGGGGCTCATTCCGGACTCCAGTCAACGTCGGATGGTTTCAGGCTTGCCCGCCGTTCGTCACTGCCGTCTTCATCTTCGGCAAGGTCGCCCGGCGAACCGGCTTCCGGCGACACCGAGGGCTGCTCGGGGTCCGCGTACTCGACGGGTGGCAGGACCGGGTCCGGCTTCTCGATGAGCTCCTGGACATGGTCGGTGTGCGTGGCCTGGTAGGCCTTGATCGCCACGACCAGCAGCAGGGCGGTCGTACCGAAGCCGATGACGATGGCGGTGAGGATCAGCGCCTGGGGCACCGGGTCACCATGCGGCCCGGGCAGGTCCAGCAGGGGTGGACTGGCCAGGGTGAAGCCGTTGCCGGCGATGAGGATGCTCAGGTTGATGCCGTAGGAGATGAGGCTCATGCCGACGATCATCCGGATCAGGGCGCGTGACAGCATCATGTACACGCCTCCGCCGATAAGCAGGCCGATCAGGACGGGGATGACAATCTCCATCTCAGCCCTCCTGCCTTTCCGGGGTCACTTCGATCTCTTCGCCTTCGGGCCTGACATCAGAGTCCTGGTCCAGACCGAGTCGGGCCAGTTCGCTGTCGTCGGCCAGCAGGTCGATGATGGTGATCGTGGTGCCGATGACGACCAGGAAGACCCCGCCGTCGAAAGCGAGGGCGCTGGACAGTTCGACCGGGCCTATGAGCGGGAAGTTCACGTAGCCGTGCCAGCCCTTCAGGAACGAGTACCCGAAGAACATCGGCGTCACCCCGCTCACCAGTGCCAGCAGCAGGCCGACCGGCATGAGCACGCGTGGCCGGACCAGCAGCAGGCCACGCTGGGCAGCCATGCGGGTCAGCAGGGCGGCAACTGCGACGATGAGGCCGGCAATGAAGCCACCACCGGGTGCGTTGTGGCCACGCAGGAAGAAGTGTACTCCCAGGGCCAGCAGCGCGAAGACGATCGGCGTCGACAGCGTACGGAAGAAGATCTCTGCGGGAGGCCTCACTCGTTCTCCTCCTCCAGGCTCTTCGGTTCCGGCGCACCGGCCGGCCGGGCCCGCAGGCGCAGCAGCGCGTATATGGTCACGGCGACGATCGTAAGTACGGTGATCTCCCCCATCGTATCGAAGCCACGGAAGTCGACCAGCATGACGTTCACGACGTTGTCACCACCAGCCAGGCTCTTGCTGAACGTCAGGTAGAAGTCCTTGAGCCGCTCCTGTACCGGCGTCTGCACCGCCAGCAGCAGCAGCGTCACGGACAGGCCAACGCCCAGGCCGATGGCCGCATCGAAGAAGGCCACGGGCCGGGGACGGCTGTAGCGCTTCAGGCGCGGCAGGAACCGGAAACCGGACAGGAACAGGATGATCGTCACTGTCTCGATGAGCAGCTGGGTGAGAGCCAGGTCCGGAGCGCGGAACAGCACGTAAAGAAGCGTGGTGCCCAGGCCGATGGCGCTCATGAACACCAGGATGGTTATGCGTGAAATCGCCAGGATCATCCCGAACACGCCGACCAGGATGAACACCACGGACACCCACATCGCCCAGGGGATCTCGGTCAGCTGAGTGGGCAGGTAACGGGTACCGAGGATCAGGCCCGAGGCCGCGGCTGCGAGCAGGATCAGCCGCAGGTGCGTCGCGAAGCTGGCACCCTGGGTGGCCCGAGTGAACCGCTCGGCCAGTTCGACCAACCCGCGCACGAGCGCGTAATAGACGGTGTTGGCGTTCCAGCGTGGGGTGATGAGCGCCTGGAACCGGCGGATCTGGCTGCTGAACAGGAACAGCACCGTGCCGGCGGCCCAGCCACCCATGCTCAGGTACAGCGCCGGTGTCAGGCCGTGCCAGATCGTGAGCGGTTCAGCCTCGAAACCGAAGTACGCCTGGGTGAGCCGGGTGAAGAACGAGGCGATGGTGTCTTGCCACGGGAAGACGCCAAACAGGATGACCAGCAGGCCAAGCGGAACCGCCGGCCAGACGAGCGCCGCCTTGGCGCGCTTGAACTCGTCCGGCTTCGGCAGGCGCAGGGCACCGAAGAACACCCGGGCGAAACGCAGCGTGTAGGCGAACGTGAAGGCGCTGCCGACGACGGCTATTGTGAGCGCGAACGGACCCTGGCCGAGCATGTTGCCAATGAACAGTTCCTTGCTGATGAAACCACCCATCGGTGGCACACCTGCCATCGAGATGGCCGCGATGATGCCCGTGACCGATGTGACCGGCAGCACCCGGATGAGGCCGGACAGCACACGCAGGTCACGGCTGCCGGTCTGGTGGTCGATGATGCCGACCACCATGAACAGGCTGGCCTTGAACACTGCGTGGTTGATCAGGTGGACCGTCATGCCGAAGGTGTCACCCGCGCCGAGCAGCGCCGTAAGCAGACCGAGCTGCGAGACGGTCGAGTAGGCGAGCAGAGCTTTGAGGTCGGTCTGCCGCATGGCCAGCCAGCCACCGAACAGCATGGTCAGCAGACCCACATACATGGTCACGTCACCGTAGACGGTGCCCGCGAACAGCGGGTTGAACTTGGCCATCAGCATGATGCCGGCCTTCACCATCGTGGCGCTGTGCAGGTAAGCAGAAACCGGGGTGGGCGCTTCCATCGCGGTCGGCAGCCACAGGTGGAACGGCAGCTGCGCAGACTTTGTGAAGGCTGCCAGCAGCAGCAGGCAGACGATGGCCGGGAAGACCTCCGACTGCTGCAGCGCAGCGAAGTCCAGCTCGGAGAGCGTCCAGGTGCCGGCAGTGATGCCCGTCAGTATCAGGCCGGCCAGCAGCGCCAGACCACCGAGCGCCGTGACGAGCAGCGCCTTGACCGCACCGTCCTGGGAAGCGTTACGGCTGTCCCAAAAGCCGATGAGCAGGAACGAACAGATGGAGGTGATCTCCCAGAAGGCGTAGATGGCGACCAGGTTGTCGGTCATCACGAGGCCGAGCATGGCCCCGCCGAACAGGAGCAGGTACGAGTAGAAACGTCCGGCCCGCTCGCCGCGACCCAGGTAACTGGCCGCGTAGAACATCACCAGGAAGCCGATGCCTGCCACGATCAGCGCGAACATGATGGAGAAACCATCCAGCCGCCAGGCCAGCTCCAGGTTCAGGCCAGGCACCCAGCTGAGACTGCTGGCAACGGGGTCACCAGCGATCGCCTGGGGGGCGAACATGACCAGCAGTATGGCCGGCAGGAACGCGAAGGCAAGGACGCGGCCAGCGGCAGCTTTCATGGCGATGCCGAGGAAAGCCGCGGGCAGGGCGAGCAGGAAGGGCAGCGCGACCGCCAGCAGTGGCAGCCAGTCCTGAACGTTCATGCGTGCCTCGATTCAGAGTTCAAGGTGAAGTGCTCCTTGCGTCGATCAGGGCGATGAGCTCGGTGAAACTGGCTGCCTGGTTCCAGGCGCTGACCTGGAAGCCGTCAACGAAGACGCTGGGCGTACCCTGCAGACCGAGCTCACTGACCGCGTAGAGCGCTGAATCGCGGATGTGCTCCATGTGCTCGCGGCTGGCGAGGCACTCAGCGACACCTTCAGTCGCGAGGCCCGCTTCCTGGGCAAGTCCGATGAAGTACGGACCGGTCTCGGGCAGCTGACCCCAGGCCTGCATGCGTTCGAAGATGAGTCCGCTGAAGCTGAAGAAGGTCTCGGTGCCGAGGTTGGCCGCGGCGACACACTCCGCAGCTTCCGCGGCGGGGATCGCGTTCGGGTGGATGGTCACGAGCGGCAGGTGGTGGAACTCGAAGCGCAGGCCCGGGTCTGCCGCCAGGATCTCTTCGATCTGCGGCATCACCTGCAGCGCGAACGTTGCACAGTGCGGGCACTGCAGGTCACCGAACTCGCGGATGACGATGCGGGCGTCGGCAGCGCTGGCACCAAGGGCGTGCCGGGACGGCTGGAACGCTGCGGCGTCACGCTCGGACAGGCTGAAAGACCAGTCGATGACGGTGCCCCAGTCGGGGTCCTCGGCCACGTCCAGCAGGAGCACGAAGTTGCCCTCCACCGGGATTGCAGCCGTACCGGCTTCGGCCAGTCCGGCCAGGTTGGCGGTCAGGAAATCTGTCACCGGGCCGGCGAGCTGCTCGTGGAAACCGGAGGCGTGGCCGATCACCAGGCCGAGCCGCTCCAGGTTGACAGTGCTGCCGCTGGACAGGCCCTGCAGGCCGAACAGCAGGTCACCGGCGAGCACCGGCTCGACCTCGAACTGCTCTGCTGCGTCGAGTTCCAGCAGGCCGTCAGCGGCCATGGCGTCCAATACGTCAGCCGCGGGCAAGCCGATGCGGGCAGCCGCCAGCGGAAGCAGCAGGAGTATGAAAAGTACGGTAAGTCGGGTTCTTAAAGTGGTCATGCTCCGGCTCCTTCTTCACTCAGGCCGTAAATGTGGCTGAACTTGTTCTCCAGATAACTGATGTAGGGGGCGGGATCGAGGCGGCGGCCCGTTGCGCGTTCCAGCAGTTCCTGCGGCAGGTAACGGCTCCCGTGGCTGTGCACGTTGTCCCGCAGCCAGCCGGCCAGGCGGCTGAACTCACCCCGGGAGGTCTGGGCGTCCAGCTCCGGGTTGGCAACCCGGTGGGCCTCGAGCAGTTGCACGCTCATGACGTTGCCGAGGGTGTAGGTCGGGAAGTACCCGAACAGACCGGCAGACCAGTGCACGTCCTGGAGGCAGCCCTGGACGTCATCCGGTGGAGTGATGCCGAGCTGGTCGCGGTAAAGGGCGTTCCAGGCGTCAGGCAGTCCGGCCGGTTCCAGCGAGCCGTCCAGCAACGCCAGTTCCAGTTCGAAACGGATCATTATGTGCAGGTTGTAGGTGACCTCGTCAGCTTCGACCCGGATCAGACTGGGAGCGACCTGGTTGATGGCGCGGATGAACCCGTCTCGCTCACCGTCAGCCACCACCCCGGGGAACGCCGCCAGCAGCTTCGGCCAGGCGTACTGCCAGTACGCTTCCGAGCGGCCGATGAGGTTTTCCCACAGCCGGCTCTGGCTCTCATGGACCGCCAGGCTGGCGCTGGTGCCGAGCGGGCTGCGCATCAGTCCGTCGGCGATGCCCTGCTCGTACATGCCGTGACCGGCCTCGTGGAAGATACCGAACACGGCGGTACTCAGGAAGTTACGGTCATAGCGCGTCGTTATGCGGACGTCCCTGTTGCCGAAACTGGTGGCGAACGGGTGGACGGCACGGTCCAGGCGGCCGCGGCGGAAATCGAAACCGAACCGTTCAGCTTCGCTACGTGCGAACGACTCCTGGGCTTCTTCGGGCCAGTCACGGTACAGGATTTCGTCATCCGTCCCGGCGCCTGAAGCGCGGATCCGCTCCAGCAGTCTCAGGGTGGCCACCCGCAGCGGGCCGAACACTTCCTGTACTGCCCGGGCGTCAGAACCCGGTTCGAAACCGTCGTGCAGCGCGTCCCATGGATGGTGTACGTAGCCGATATGTTCTGCCTTCTCGCGCACCAGGCTGATGATGCGCGTCAGTGCAGGCAGGAACAGGCTGAAATCGTTGCGGCGGCGGGCTTCCTGCCACTGCAGCTGGCCTTCGGATTCACTCCGGCTCAGCTCTTCGACGAGCCTGCGCGGCAGCTTTCGCTCCCGTTCGAAGTCACGGCGCGCGACACGCACGGCAGCGGCATCGTCTTCAGCCAGGTCAGCGGCCTGTTCCTGCAGCCAGTCGAGCAGTTCAGCCATCCCGGTGCCGGTATGGGCCTCGTGGATCACCCCGGCCAGCGCAGCGAGCTGCTGGGCACGGTGTCCTCCGCCCTCTTCAGGCATGTACGTCTGCTGGTCCCAGTCAAGGACGGCAGCTGCCTGCTCCAGGTCTGTCAGCAGCCCGAAGCGTTCCCTGAATTCGTCCAGTTTTCGTTGTAGTTCGGTTGCTGAGGGCATGGTCCACAATCTCCTGCCGGCAATTGTAACGCGATGCCATCACGTTTCCGTACTGCCGCAGCGGACATTCAGCAGCGCCCTGGGTCAGAGCTGGACAGGGGCAGCCGGGTAAGAACCGAGGAACTTGAGCATGGCCGCCCGGCGCATGATTCCGGTAAGGGCAGCCGCGACGTTGGCGTCTGTTATGTCGCCTTCGATGTCGACGTAGAACAGGTAGCTCCACGGCTTGTCGCGGCGCGGCCGGCTCTCGAGCTTCGTCATGTTGACGCCGTGCTCGTTGAACAGCTTGAGGCACTCGACGAGCTCACCCGGCCGGTGCTTGGTCGCGATGATGAGACTGGACTTGCGGGTTCCGCGGGCCGGTGCAGCTTCGTCGTGTCCGAGCACGAAGAAACGGGTGTAGTTGAACTCCAGGTCTTCGATGCCTTCGGCCGCCACCTCGAGGCCGTACTTCTCGGCAGCCGCCAGGCTGGCGATCGCGGCGCGGCCTTCGCCACCGTTCTCGACCAGCAGTTTGGCAGCCCCGGCAGTGTCGAAATCGACCACGGCTTCCATCGAGTGCCGTGCCAGGTAACCGGCACACTGCTCCAGCGCCTGTGGGTGCGAGTAGACACGCTTTATGTCCTCGAACCGCACACCTGGCCTGACGAGCAGGTTGTGCCTGACCCGGACGATCTGCTCGGCGACGACGTGCAGGGCGGAGTCGCGCAGCAGGTCATAAGACTGGTTTATGGAACCTGCCAGGCTGTTCTCGACCGGCAGGCATACATGGGTGAACCCACCGCTGGCAGCAGCGGCGAAAGCCTCGGAGAACGTTGGAAAGCCTTCGGTCTCAGCCTCCGGTGCAAACTGGAGTGCAGCACTTTCGCTGAAAGCTCCCGGTACTCCCTGATACGCTATCCGCAGTCTTTCTTCGTGGGCCATAAGCAGGGAGTTTAGCACCCGGACCCGCGGCCGCAGTGGCCGCCGCCGACAGCCGGGTATGTCTGGGCAATCATCCATGGAAACCCGGCTCCACAACCTGCATACTGCCAGCAGGCGATCCTGGCCGGCCTTTCGCCAGTCCACCCGGAGGTCACCATGAAAAAGCTGCGTCTCTTCCTTGCATTCGCTCTCGTATTCGGTCAGCTGCCGCTCACCGCATCTGCCGCTCCGGCAGCGGCTGAGGGCCCGGTCGAACTGACAGCCCAGCAGCAGGCGGGGTTGTACGGCGGAGCCTGCACCAGCTGCAGCTCGAACCCGGTCGTTCCCGCTGACCCTCCCCCACCGCCCAGGAAAGTCGGCAGCCCATACTGGGAGCTGACCAGCACCCGGCAGATCAGTTACAGCAACCCCGGCGGCACGCTGATCCAGCAGCACAACAACCATTCCAATCAAGCAGTTACCATCTCGTACTCGTACACCGAGCGCAACGCCTACAGCTGGAGCGGTGGCGCCGGCATACCCGGTGGCATCCTGAACGCCAGCCTCGGTTCCAGCTACGACCGCAGCGTCACCCAGACGACCAGCGCCCTCGTTCCCGCCCGGACGGTGTTCAAGCACTTCATCGCCCACCCGACGACCCGTTATGAGCACGGTTTCACCCGCTGGCAGGACTGGAGCGACGGCAGCAGACAGGGGGTTGGCAGCGGCTCTGCCACTTCCACACTGATAAGCACCCTGCACGGTTACGCTTCCAGCCCACTCTGACGTTCACGCGGCCATACGCGCCACCCAGGCGATCACCGGTTGCCGGCCCGACGCCGGCAACCGGGCAAGAAAGGAACGATGCATATGAAGCAGAAACTGCTCCTGCCCGTACTCCTGCTGTTCACGATGAGCGCAGTTGCCGAGGAGGACGGAGCGGTGAACCTGTGGCAGCTGCTGACGGCAGCGCCGGACCAGGTTGCCGAAGTCACGGTGCACCTGCCCACTGACGCGCTGCCGGACACCATCAGCGTGGTCGAGGTGCCCGGGGTGGGTCCGGTCTCGTTCAGCGCCGGTGAGAACGGGCAGCTGCGCCTGTTCCTGGCCCCGTCAGACTCAGCCGTGTCTTTCAGCAGCGTGCGTGTCACCGGCAGCAGCGGAGACGTGACTGAGGTTGCAACGGAGCCAGTCGAAGTGCACTGGCTTGATCTGACCGCAACAGCTGGCCTCAGGGTCACCTCGGCGCTCTGGACCGATCGGGCGCTCCTGTTGCAGCTGACGAACGACTCTGCTGCCGATCTGGTCATCACCGGCTTCACTTACGCACCGGCGGTCATCAGCACCGGCCTGCTGCTGGTGGCTTCTGAGTCCGCACCGTTCGATGAGCTGATGCAGGTGGAGCTGCCGGTTGACTCACTGACGGGCAAGTACGTCATCAGGGCTGACGCGGGCGCTGACTACCGTGAGTTCAGCTTCGCGACCGGCGAGCTGCCGCTGGCTGCGGGTGACCAGCTGCTCCTGGTGCTGGGCGGCGGCGGTTTCACCGACCCTGCCCTGTACCGCACCGGCTCAGTGCCGCTGTTCGCACCGTGGCTGGAGTACCGCCAGGACGGACGGACGTTCAGCCTCGTCCCCCTAACGCTGAGCCGCGGGCAGTAAGGGGCTGAGACATGACAGCAAGTCTGCGCAGGTCAGCGCTGTTGACCTGCCTGGGAGTCCTGTGCTTTTCCGCCGGTGCGGCAGGTCCGCTTACCCCGGACTGGCTCCCGCCGCTGGATCCACTGGGTCACAGCGCTGCTTCTCCGGCAGCCGCTCCGGTCTTCAGCTGGCAGCTGCATCAGCGGCTCGAGCTGCAGCCGGCGGCTGGTGCCGCTTCAGTGAGCCTCGACCCTTCGCTGACGGTGCAGCTGGCAGACCCCCGTGCACAGTTACTGGCTGAACAGACTGACCTGACGGCAGCGCTCAGTTCCATGGAAGAGGCTGACCTGGCAGCCCGTTCAGCTCTGGATGTGCACGGCAGTTTCCTCAGACTGCAGGCAGCTCACTGGCTGCTCTCCGTACTGCACGGACTGCTGGAACTTTCCGGAGCGGAACGATGGGCTGATGCAGAAGAGACCGGGGACCTGACCGGTCTGCAGCTGCAGGTGCTGCTCGCGGACCTGGCCGACCATGCCGCGTACCTCAGTCTGCAGCTGGAACTGGCCGGAATGCCGGTTGCTCCTGAGACCGGCCTGTACTTCCGGCCGGTCACGGCGTTCAGGACCGAGCCACTGGCCCAGTGTCTCAGCACCAGCCGTGAACTGCGGCGCCTGGAGCTGCTGGCCTCGCTGCAGGAGCTGTCAGCCGGGCTGAGCCTGGCAGGCCGCCAGCCTGCCGTGAGTCTGGACCTCGGGCTGAGGCTGGGGCTGCGGCTGCAGTCGCATGGGGCAGAGCCGCAGTTCGGCTGGAACGTGGGCCTGCGTATAGCCAGGGCTGATCACAGTGGTCCGCAGCTGCGGTTCGACGCCTCGGGTCACAGCGTCGTTCAGACACTGACGGTGCGTGGCCCTGAGGCCGATCCGCTGGAACACGATCAGGCGGCTGACCTGGCCCGGGCGGCCGACCAGGCGCACCTGTCACTCATCGCGATGGTGCAGGCGTCTGACCAGGCGTTCAGGAGCGAACTGCTGGAACGGGAACTGGCCTCACAGGCGGCCCGGAACGTCAAGCAGCAGCTGGTTCACGGTGCTGCTGCAGCGGAGGACGTGCTGGAACTGGCGCAGCGACTGGTGACGCTCGCCCAGGCCGTGGTAGCCAGCGATCAGCTGCTGCTGCAGCTGGCTGTGGAGTGCCGGGTTCCGGTCAGCTGGCGCGAGGTTGCGGCTTACCCCTGGCCGGACTGAGCGATGCGGTTGCGCAGCTCACGGAAGCGGTCAGCGAGTGACCCGACCGTATCCCTGAGCTCATCAAGGCGCTCTAGCTCAGCACGCACGAAGCGGGTGTACGGCGCGATCGTTGCACTGAGTTTCTCGTTGGAGACCTCCAGCTCGCGCAGCACCTGCTCGGACAGGCTGGCTTCCAGACCGTCACGCAGCGCCTGCATCTGCTCGTGCAGGTCACGTTTGGCGCGGGCACGCTTGCGCGGCAGGATGGTGCTGCCCAGAACGATCATGGCTACGCCGGCCGTGATGCCGGTGATGTCCGCCGCGGCGCCTGACAGGAACGCCACGACAGCGGTACCGAGGCCCAGACCGCCCACCTGGAGCAGGCCGGTGCTCACTACTGCAGACTGCAGGCCATCGGCCAGGCGGATGGCTTCCTCACGGCGGTTGTACGTCTCCATAACCTTCTCGATGCGGTCACGCATGTTGTTCAGCAGGGAGTTCCGGTCGTACTGGAAACGGCCACCGACGCTGCCGACGATGCGCCGGTCGCCGGCGTTGGTCCGCACCTGGATGAACTCCATGACGTCTTCCCACATCTGCAGGTTGCGTTCGATGTACCAGTCAACGAGCTGACCTACGGCACTGTCGATCTCCGCATCAGCGCCGCGCAGCACTTTCTCCTCGAACTGTTCCCGGACGCGCTCGCTGTTCATCAGGCCGAGTACGTTGCGCCACTGGACCGTCTGGTTGAGGAAGTTGTCCCCGCGGCGTTCCACTTCAAGAAGGACCGTGTCGAACCGGCTCAGGTGATTGGCGAGTTCCCTGCGGATGTCCCGGTCGAACTGCTGGCGCTGCCGGTCGATGTCCTCCAGGGTCCGGCGGTCACCGGTGAGCAGTTCGAGCCGGTTGCCGAGTTCACCCTCCAGCTGTTCCAGCAGGCGGTCGCCGACACCAAGCGGGTTGAGCAGCTTGAGCCGGAAGCGCTCACCGACTTCCAGGTTGGCCCGGATGTGGCGTTCAAGTTCAGGCAGCCCGGACTCTTCCAGCTCGCTGGCCGCTCCTCCCTCGAGGCGCGCCCGCAGGGCCCGGCGGGCAGCGACCGTCATGACCGGTGGGGTGACACCGAGGGTTTCCGTCGCGTTCTCACGGACGAAGTCCACCACCCGTTCGCGCTCTTCGCTGGTCTCAAGGATGTCGATCTTGTTGATCAGCACCGTGACCTTCTTTCCCCAGCTGCTGATCAGTTCCAGGAACTGACGTTCGCTTTCGGTGAAGGGCCGGTCAGCTGAGGTGACGAACAGGACCAGGTCTGCCCGCGGGATGAACCGCTCGGTCAGCTCCTGGTGCCGGCGGATGACCGCGTTCGTTCCGGGAGTGTCGACGATGCTGATCTCACGCAGCACTTCGACGGGCGCTGTGCGCTGAACGAGCTCATCACCCAGTACCGACTCGGCAACGTTCTCACCCCAGGTGATCACGGTGACCTTGTCGGTCGTGGGAGTCACGCCATCCGGCATGACCTTCATGCCCAGCAGCGCGTTGAGCAGGGTCGATTTGCCGGCGTTGTACTCGCCGACGACGACCAGCATGAAAGCGCCGTCCAGGTCGTTCAGTGCCGTGCGCAGGTCCCGGAGTTCAGCTTCGGAGCCTTCGATCTTGCCCAGCAGTACCAGCAGGTCTGACAGCGCGGCGCGTTCATCCGCCAGGAGCTGCTTGGAAGTGTCGCTCAGGTCGACGTTCATCGCAGCTGAAGATACCACGGGGCCCAGTCGCGCCTGTGAGTCAGTCCACCGTGCAGATTATGCGCAACTCCTCATATGTATGCAGCCAGACCACAGGCAGGCAGCTTCAGTCTGATAGCATGTGCATTTGGATGCAGGCAGGCGGCCAGCCGGAAGCTCCGCCACCCCGTCACGAAACTCCGCCCTCCCGCGCAGGGACGGCACAGGCAGGAAAAGAGAAACGATGCCCAGACGCAACGACCTAGAAACCATAATGATCCTCGGCTCGGGTCCCATCGTGATCGGCCAGGCAGCCGAGTTCGATTACTCCGGGACCCAGGCGTGCAAGGCGCTGCGCAGCGTGTGGTACCGCGTCGTGCTCGTGAACTCCAACCCGGCCACGATCATGACCGACCCCGAAGTGGCCGACCGCACCTATGTTGAACCACTCACCATGGAGTACGTGGAGAAAGTCATCGAGACCGAACGCCCCGATGCCATCCTCCCGACCCTCGGGGGCCAGACCGCCCTCAACCTGGCGAAGGCACTGCACGAGAACGGCATCCTCGAGAAGTACGGCGTGGAACTCATCGGCGCCAAGTACGACGCCATCCAGAAGGGCGAAGACCGCCAGCTGTTCCAGCAGGCCATGGAGAGCATCGGCATCGACTGCGCCAAGGGGCGCATGGTCTCCAGCCTCGAAGAAGCCCTTGAGTTCGTGCAGGAGATCAGCTACCCGGCGATCATCCGGCCGTCGTTCACCCTGGGTGGCACCGGCGGCGGCGTCGCCTACGACGAGGCCAGCTTCGTGAAGATCGTCCGCCAGGGACTGCATGACTCCCCCGTCGGCACGGTCCTGGTGGAGCAGTCACTGCTCGGCTGGAAAGAGTACGAGCTCGAAGTGATGCGTGACATGAACGACACCGTCGTCATCATCTGCTCCATCGAGAACTTCGACCCGATGGGCGTGCACACGGGCGACTCGATCACCGTGGCACCTGCACAGACGCTGTCTGACAAGGAGTACCAGCGCCTGCGCAACTACGCGATCAACATCATCCGTGAGATCGGCGTG
>CAYPKV010000047.1:0-15848 GCA_964411415.1 uncultured bacterium | reverse complement strand
AATCAGCCTCCACCGTTTCGGGGTGGCGTTGCACCCAGGCGGAGACCAGGTCGATGACTCCGTGGAGCTCCCGGCCGGCGATGGTCAGTTCGTAGCGCGTGCGGGGCGGCATCACCGACTCAACGGTCCGTGAGATGATGCCCCTTTCCTCAAGTTTCTCCAGTCTGACGGACAGCGTCGCGGCGTTGACGCCGCCGACGGCCCGGGACAGGTCATTGAACCCGTGTGGCCGTTCAAGCAGGGCCCGGATGATGTGCAGGTTCCATTTCTCCTGCAGCAGATCCAGGGCTGCGTGAACTGGGCAGAAGTTCTCTTCCATGCCCGGCACGATAGCATCTTCCTGCTACATTTGGCATAGTGCTTGACAATCTATAGCACTATGAGATATGGTGCTCCTCAGTTGACCGGGAGTTCTGCGGGCCCCGGCACCAGGAGCGCCAACCGGTGCCTCCGCGATTCCCACAGGTACAGGAGCATAAAATGATCTGGAACATCGATACCACCCACACTCACGTCGACTTCAGCGTGCGCCACATGGGCTTCTCCACCGTCCGCGGCCGTTTCCGCGAGTTCAGCGGCTTCCTCGAGACCGACGAGAACAACCGTCCGCAGCGCCTCGAAGTGACCATCGAGACCGCCAGCATCGACACCGGCGTTGCAGACCGTGACAACCACCTGCGCAGCGCCGACTTCTTCGACGCCGAGACCCACCCCCAGATCACCTTCAAGAGCACCAGCGTTGAAGACCGCGGTGGCAACCGTTACAGCATCACCGGCGACCTGGACATGCACGGCGTCAGCAAACCCGTCACGTTCGAAGTCGAAGCTGCCGACCCCATCACCGACCCGTACGGCCTGCAGCGCGCCGCCGCCGCCGGCACCGCCGAACTGAACCGCAAGGAGTGGGGCCTCACCTGGAACCAGCTGCTCGAGACCGGCAGCCTCATGGTGAGCGAGAAGGTCAAGCTCTCCTTCGAGACCGAGATCGTCGCCCAGCAGTAAGTCAGTCAACTGAGCAGAATGAACTGCGGGAGGCCTGAAAAAGCCTCCCGCAGTTCATTGGCTGGCCGCCGGGCCTCAGCCCTGCAGCAGGTCCGCGAACCGCTGGCGGAACTTCGCCACCTTGGGCGCCACGACCGCAGCACAGTACGCCTGGTTGGGGTTGCGCGCGAAGAAATCGTGATGGTCCTGCTCCGCAGTCCAGTAGCTCGTCAGTGGTTCGATGGCGGTGACGATCGGGTCATCGAACACTGCCTCGGCCGTCAGCCGCTGTACGTACTCGCGGGCAATCCGTTCCTGTTCCGCGTCGTGCGCGAAGACGACCGAGCGGTACTGCTCGCCGATGTCGTTGCCTTGCCGGTTCAGCTGGGTCGGATCGTGAGTCGCGAAGTACACCCCGAGGAGCTGTTCATAACTGAGCCGGGCCGGGTCGAAGCTGATGCGGGTCACCTCAGCGTGTCCGGTCGTTCCCGTGCATACCTGCTCGTAACTGGGCCGCTCAGCGTGTCCGCCTGCGTAGCCAGGCTCGACGGCGACGACTCCACGGAGCGACTTGAAGACTGCATCGGTGCACCAGAAGCAGCCACCACCAAGGGTGGCCTGTTCCAGTCCGGTTGGATCAGAATCGGTCATGCAGCATTATCGCTCTGGCAGCGGCCTGAAAGTGTCCGCTGGCGACTAGATCTTCTCGACGCCCGTAGCCACGACCCGGTCTTCTGATACCTCGAGCCTGATGCGTGGCAGTGCCCTCATGGCCGGTCCGCTCACCGCTTCGCCATGCCGGTCCGGAGCGAACACGCTCAGATGGCAGGGACACACCAGGGACGGCGAGGTGCTGCGGTAGTTGTAAGCGAACGCTACCGCCTCGGTGTCGCGGCTGAGCTCAACCGGACAGCCCTGATGAGTGCAGATGCGGCTGTAAGCGATCAGGTTGTGACCGGCGGCACTCACTCCGCCTGTCAGCGGCTCCGGCACGTTCAGCGCTATGACGGGCAGGCTGGCGAAGAAGAACTCCCGGGCAGCCCACGGTTCGCTCAGTTCTGCCAGCGGCGCGACCTCGACCGGAGGATGCGCCTCGAACTCGGGAGCGGGGTTCGCCGGCTGACGCATGTTGTACACCGAGTACCAGCGCCAGCCTGCCCAGGCGCCACCACCGAGCGCCGCCAGTACCGGCAGCCGCCACAGCCAGGTTACGAACCGACGCCGGCCTTCATCCGGCGGCAGACCGTCGCCACTCACCGGCCTGCGAGCTCCACTGCGACGTAATCGACGAGCAGCGCTATCTCTTCGCCGCTCAGCGTCGCCATGAAACCCGGCATGGCGCCACGGCCGAAGCGGATGGTGTTCTCGACCATGGCCGCATCAGCTGAGCGGGCGCTGCCAGCGAGCGCCGGACCCGTTCCGCCCGCGGCGTTGCTGCCGTGGCACTCAGCACAGTGCCGCATGTAGAGCACTTCCGCGGTGACCTGCTGACCGGCCAGGGCCGGCTCCACCTGCGCTGGCTGTTCGCCGCGCAGGCGCGCCTGGGCATCCTCGATCAGCCCCGGTACACGGCCGGCAGCTTCAGGACCGACTGCCTCGACGTACATGGTCCAGGCAGCGATCGCCGCTTCATACTCCCCGAGCGAGTAACGCCCGTTACCGAGGAACAGCATGGCGTCAGTGTCGGGAGTACCGTCCAGCACGGCGCGTTCCAGGAACGCAACCGCATCCTCGACCCGGCCGCTGGTGAACAGCACCTGCCCGGTGCGGCTGAGCGCCTCCGTGTGCAGGGGGTCGAAACGCGTGAGGATGCCGAAGTAAGCGTCCACGGCGAGCTCCTGCTCACCGACGTTCCACCAGGCGTTACCGATGGCGGCGAGCGCTTCAGCGTTCGGGTCTTCTTCCATCTCCCGGTACAGCGGGATCAGTTCATCAAGGAGCGCCAGGCGCAGGGCCCCGCGGTCATCACCGGTACCGAGTGAATCGAACTGCTGCCAGGTGGCCCGGGAAGCTTCGAACTCACCGAACATCAGCTGCAGTTCAGCCAGGTAGAACAGCGTCTCCGGGTCAGTCGGATCTGCGGCAGCGGATCGGGACAGCAGGCCGAGTGCCGACTCAGGATCTTCTGACAGGGTGAGCAGACCGAGCCGTTTCAGCGCCATCGCCGGTGCCGGATCGAGGCTGTCTGCAGCCTGCTGGTAAGTGCGCAGGGCACCGTCAGCATCGCCGAGTTCCCAGTAAGCGTCACCAAGGGCGAGCAGGTTCGGTGCGTTGGGGTCGCTTGCCACGGCCTGCTGCAGGGCCTGCAGCTGCCGGGCCAGTTCGATGTCACCCTCGAAGAAAGCAGTCACGCTGGCCTGGCCGGTCCGCGGCAGCACCCAGCTGCCCAGGCCGGCGGCGATGCCGATACAGACAAGCGCGAGTACCGCCCCGCCCCACGGCATGCGGCGGGCGTCCTGTTTCGCCGCGGCCCGGCGGGGCTTGCCGGCCTGCTCCGAAGCACGTTCGTCGAGCAGGCGCAGGACCCGGGCGGCTTTGGCCTCGTAACGCCGGCGCAGTTCCTCGCGGCGCGGACCGGTCAGGTCCTCACGGGCGTCGAGCTCATGGATGGCGCGCAGCAGCGCATCGCGTTCTTCTTCCAGGTCGACCGTGACCGGGTCACGCAGGTCCGGCAGCGGGTCCGCCAGCCGGTCAGAGAACAGGGGCGCGGCCACCAGCGCAAGCAGGAACAGCGCCAGCAGCACAATCAGTATCACAGTCACGGTGTCTCTCCGTCGTCTTTCTGCCCCATCACTTCCCGCAGGCGCTCGAGTTCTTCGTCACTGACCTCGACCGGTTCGGCGGCAGCCCTGGTCGAACGTCTCATGAAGCCGATCAGCATCGCAGCTCCGGCGATGGCCACAATGACCGGCAACAGCCACACGAGCAGGTGAATGCCGCGCCGGGGCGGCTCCAGCAGTATCCAGTCACCGTAAGCAGCCGTGAACTCGTCCAGTATCTCCTGGTCGCTCAGGCCGGCCAGGATGTACTCCTGGATCTCAGCGCGCATCGTCTGTGATATCTGGGCGCTTGAAGCCGCCACCGACTCAGAAACGCAGATGGGGCAGCGCAGCTGGCGCGCGATGTCGAACACGCGCGCTTCCATGGTCACGCCCGTGGTTTCCTGAGCCAGGACGAGCGGTGCGATGAGGAGCAGCAGCAGAACCAGCCAGCGCCTCAATTGAGGAGCCTCCGGATGTTGGACTCAAGGACGTTGTGATCCAGTATGCCAGCGTACTTCTCGACCAGCGTACCGTCAGCGGCGATGAAGAACGTTTCCGGCACGCCGAACAGGCCGTAACTGCGGCCCACCCGACTGTCATCGTCAACGGCGTTGGGGAATGTCAGTCCGAACTCGCTTATGAAAGCCCGGCCGGCAGCCTGCCGTCCCTTGTCGAGCGTGTGGATGCCTATCACGGTTACCTCACCCTCGTACTGCTCCCACACCTCCTGCAGGAGCGGCGCCTCGACCCGGCACGGTTCGCACCATTCAGCCCAGAAGTTCAGGATGACGGGCTTGCCCCAGGTCGCCGGGACGTAGTTCAGTTCCGGCCCATGGGCAGCTGCGACGTTCGTGTGCATGGGCAGCTGGATGGCCGGTACCTGCCGGCCGATCATGTTCGAGGTGATGATGCGGTCCGGTGAACCACGCAGCAGTCCGAACAGGAACAGGGCACCCAGCGCGGCCACGATGATGACTACGATCGCGATCCGCTTCATGCGCTGGCGGTGCTCCTGCGTTCAGCTGCCGGGTTGACCGCACGGCGTTCGCCGCGCGTCGGCAGGAGGCAGTAGAGCGTACCGATCGCCATTATCAGGCCGCCGATCCATACCCAGGTGACCATCGGACTCTGCACCAGATGCATGATCACGTAATTCTGGCCAGGCGTCAGGTTCCCGCCCACGTTCAGGTAGATGTCGTGCTGCCAGCGGTAGAAGATGCCGGGCGTAGGCACGACCATCGCCTGGCCGCTGAACTGCTTGATCATCGGGTAAAGCACGGCGAGTTCACGGCCGTTACGACTCAGCACGACTTCGGCCCCGGCCCGGGCCTCACCCACGTCAACTTCTTCGAACACGCGTGCGAGCGTGAGTTCGTAACCCTGGAAAGCCAGCGGCTCACCGACGTCGAGCCGCACCTCCGTGTCAACCCGGTAAGCCGAAGCGAACATGACCGCAACCGCCGTCAGCATCACGCCGAAGTGGACGATCATCGAACCGAAACGGCGCCGGTTCTCGAAGGCGTAGCTGCGGAACACCGCCAGGGCACTGCGGCCGGTGATGCGTACCCGCGGGACGACGACGCCGGCGACCAGCAGCACCAGGCTCACCAGGTTCCAGCCGGCTGCGAACATCGTGACGGCCGGCCAGAAGCCGCGCAGGCCCAGCAGCAGCGACAGCCCGGCGACCAGGACGCCACCACCCGTCATCCACAGCAGGTTGCTGCGGAGCGACTGCTCCTCGGACTTGCGCCAGGGCAGCAGCGGGCCGATGCCCATGAGCAGGAAGATGAGCAGGAAGATCGGGACGCTGACCTGATCGAAGAACGGTGCACCGACGGTGACGCGTTCGTTGGTCAGCGCTTCGATGATGAGCGGAAAGATGGTGCCCAGCAGCACCGCGAATGTGATCGCCAGGAACAGGATGTTGCCGAGCAGGATGCTGCCCTCGCGGCTGACTGGCGAATCCAGCTCAGCACGGTCACGCACCTGGTCCCAGCGCAGTGCGATGAGTCCGAACGAGAACAGCAGCACCAGCAGGAAGAACCACAGGAACACCGGACCGACCGGACCGTCCCCGAAGGCGTGCACCGACGAGACGACTCCTGACCTGGTCAGGAACGTGCCGAATATGGTCAGGGCGAACGTCAGGGTGACCAGCATGACGTTCCACGATTTCAGCATGCGCCGCCGTTCCTGCACCTGGACGCTGTGGATGAACGCGGTAGCAGTGAGCCACGGCAGCAGGCTGACGTTCTCAACCGGATCCCAGGCCCAGAAGCCACCCCAGCCGAGCACTTCGTAACTCCACCAGCCGCCGGCAATGATCGCGGCGGTCAGGAAGCCCCAGCCAGTGAGGGTCCAGCGGCGCGTCATCGTCATCCAGTCGACGCCGGGCCGCCTTGTTATGAGCGCCGCCATGGCGTACGAGTAAGGCACCGCCAGGCCGACGAAGCCCAGGTACATGAGGAACGGGTGGACCGCCATCATCCAGTGGTTCTGCAGCAGCGGGTTGGGACCCGGGCCGTCGAGCGGCGCCGGTGTGATGATCGTGAACGGGTTGGCTACGAAGCCGATGACGATGATGAAGAACAGCTGGACCGCCTGCATGATGACCAGCGCCCAGGGTCGCAGTGCGTTGTTGGGCGCCACGACGGCCAGCACGGCCGTATACCCCGAAAGCAGCCAGCCCCACAGCAGGATGGAGCCTTCCAGTGCGGCCCACATCGTGACAATCTTCACCCACACCGGTGAAGCGATCCGGGAGACCCGGGCCACGTAGGCGACACTGAAGTCGTCAGTAAGAAGTGCCGCCTGCATGATGGCTACGGCGGCGGTAAGGGCCAGGAAAACGGCCACTGCGGCGAAGCGGGCTGAGGTGAGGAGCCGCGTATCCTGACGCCTGACTCCGATCAGGCCACTGATGATTCCGTATGCGGACAGCGCCAGGGCGAGCAGTACCGCAGCCGTGCCCAGCAGTCCGAGGCTTGGGGCTTCAAACACGCCTATCACTGTAACGCAGAACGGGCAGGCGGCAGGTTCCGCACTGTCCCCTGCCGCCTGTCAGCCGCCGTTACTTGAGCGCTTCGCGCAGCGCCTCGTCATCGATGTGGTCTTCTTCGACCTCGTACACCTCACTGTGACGCACCAGCAGGTTGTCGCTGTGGAACACACCGTTCTCGAAGGTGCCTTCCACGACCACGCCGACGCCTTCAGTGAACAGGGCGGGCGGTGAGCCGGCGTGCACGACCGGGTAGCCCATGCGCGAATCAGCGAGGACGAAGTTCAGCCGCACGTTCTCCTCGTCCATCCGCATCGAACCCGGGGCGACGATGCCGCCGAGCCGCACCCGGCGGTTGACGTAACTTGCTTCCTGCTGCTGGTACTCACCCGGCAGCATGAAGTAGACCAGGCTCGAAGAGAGTGCCTGGTACGTGAAGTAGCCGGCGAGGCCGAGAACGGCCACTCCGGCGATTGCGTATATCCACTTGCGGTTCATGACTGCGTCTCCTTACTTCCTGCTGCCGAGCCGGCGCCTCCGACGCATGAGCGACAGCTGGTAACCACCCAGGCCCAGGATCGCCAGCAGCCAGGCGGCTGTGACCCAGGCCCAGTCGCCTGCCAGTGTGTTCGGGGCGAACGTTATGAACTCACGGAACCAGTCAGACACGGATTGCCTCCCCTGCCGGCTTCTCCGGCTGTTCAGCGACTGCTTCGAGCCTGGCTTCAGCCAAGCCGATGTGGCTGCGTTCCAGGAAGAACCAGACGAACACCAGCAGCATCGCGACCATGTTCAGGGCGAGCACGAAGGCGAGTTCCGACGGCATCTCAGCCGAGCGGGCCGGGTGCACGGTCCGGAACAGCGTGGTGGCTGCCCGGTTCAGCGGAGCACCGGCAGCGACCACGAGGGCGACGACCGCACTGACACGGCCGGCCCGCACTGGATCGCTGATGATGCCGCGGATCACGAAGTAACCGACCATCAGTACGAGCATGATGGCGGACAGGGTCAGCCGCGCGTCCCACGCCCACCAGGCGCCCAGGGTCGGTTTGGAATAGACCATGCCGCCGAACAGGGTCATCGCCAGGAAGACGATGGTCACCTCGGCAGCAGCCAGGGTGCGGACATCATACTGCCTGCGGCCGCGCCACAGGAAGATCGCAGCCAGCACACCGGTCACGATGGTGCCGAGCAGACCGATCGCCGCCACGGAAGCGTGGGTGTAAGTCACCCGGAACAGTTCCTGCTGGGTGACCTCGGTAGGTGCCACGAAGAGCGCGTAGTAAGTTGCGACCAGGAAGACCACGAGGGTGATCCAGCCGAAAACGGTCAGCCAGACGGGTCTCCTGAAGCTGCTGTCAGTGCTGCTTGCCGACATTCAGTCTCCTTTAAGCCAGGGCAGCCGCACCCTCAGGCCGGCGCCACCACCTTCATTACATCCTAGTACGGCCACGGTGGGTGTCATGAATCCGTTAGACATGTACGGTCATTCCTCAAGCAGGAACCGGAAGATGGCGATGCACACCACCAGGTACACGAGCACGAACGCAGCCAGCAGCCGCAGCCAGTCCATGGCCAGGCGGGTGTCGTGGAAGTACATGAGTTCGGTGCTCGCGCCGACGGAAGCGAGCAGCGCCGGGATGATCACCGGGAACATCAGCAGCGGCAGCAGCGACTCCCGGGCCCGCAGGCTTGAGGTCAGGGCGGCGTAGAAGCTGCCGATCACGGAAAACGCCAGCGTTCCGAGCAGCAGCACCACGATTATCAGTGGCCAGCGGTCGCCCAGGTCCAGGCCGAACAGCGCGACCGAAACCGGCAGAAGCACCAGGCCGAGCACGGCCATGTAGATCCAGTTGGCAAGGAGCTTGCCGACGTAGATGACCGCCCTTGGCACCGGGTACAGCAGCAGCTGTTCCATGGCCCCGTCCTCGAACTCGTTGACGTACGACTGCGAGGCGGTGATCACCCCGGCGAACGCCAGTGCGACCCAGAGCGAGCCCGGACCGATGGCGGCCAGCACTTCACTCTCGCCACCAGCGGCGAAACCCATGATCACGAGCGTGATGCCGGCGAAGAACAGCGTGGCAGTGAGGACCGAGCGGCTGCGCAGCTCCTGGCGCAGGTCCTTGGCGACGATGGCCATGACCGCACGGAAGTCACTGGCACCGGGGAACGCGGACTTCACTGTCCGCCTGCCCGTTCAAGGGTCAGGGCGCCGGCGGCTATGCGCAGCTCAGCATCAGGCTGCCGTGCCCCCGGCCTGAGGTCTTCATGGGTCGCCATCAGCACCGTCGTACCGCGCGCGCCGGCTTCAATAACGAGTTCGTCGACCAGTTCACGGCCTTCGTCATCCAGTGTCGAGTACGGCTCATCAAGCAGCCACAGGGCAGAACCGGGCAGCAGCAGCCGCGCCAGGGCGAGCCGCTTCTTCATGCCGCTCGAGAAGCTGCGAACGAGCTTGCTGCCGGTGGCGCCGAGACCGACCCGGCTCAGTATCCCGTCCACGTCCGCTGTGGCGCCGTACAGGCGGGCCGACAGCTCCAGGTTCTCGCGGGCACTCAGTATCGGGTAAACCCCGCCCAGTACTGACACGAGCACGGTCCGGCGCCTGACCTCGTGCGCCTGGCTGTGCAGGTCGAAACCGAACACGCGCCCCTCACCTGAGGACAGGCGCAGCCGCGTGGCGATGACACGCAGAAGCGTCGTCTTGCCGGTACCGTTCCCGCCGCGCAGCACTACGAAACGGCCGCTGGCCACCTCAAGGCTGACTGAGTTCAGGATCCGGTCCCGGCCGTAGCTGCGGCTGGCGCCGATCAGTTCGATCGCGGCAGGCTCGCCACTCACAGCCGCTCCAGCAGCCAGTCCGGGGTGAGGCCGATCAGCAGGCCGTTGAACACTGTGTAATAACCGGTGACCATCAGCACACCCATGACGACCATGATGCCGCCACCTATCATCTCGATGACCCGCAGCTGCCGGCGCACGACGCGTGACACCGCCAGGAACCGGTTGAAGGCGAGGGCGGCCAGGAAGAACGGAACACCCAGGCCCAGGGCGTACACGGCCAGCAGCAGCATGCCCTGACCGACGGTATCCGAGGTCGACGCGAGGGTGAGCACCCCGGCCAGGATCGGGCCGATGCACGGTGACCAGCCGATCGCGAACGCGAAACCAAGCGTCAGTGCGCCGAAGCCGGTACCCGGCCTGTCAGTCACCTGCAGCCGCGCTTCCCGCATCAGGAACGGGATGCGGAACACGCCCAGCATCCCGAGTCCGAAGATGATTATGACGATGCCGCCGATGATTATCAGCTCGTAACGCCAGGCGCGCAGCAGCGAACCCACCAGCGTCGCCGAGGCACCGAGCAGCACGAAACTGATTGAGAATCCAAGGATGAACAGCAGGCTGTTGCCGATGCGGGTGCGTTCACTGCCGGTGGCGTTGCCGCCGATGTAACCCAGGTACGACGGTACGAGCGGGAACACGCAGGGCGAGAGGAACGAGATGAGGCCGGCGAAAGCGGCCAGGGGGAGTAATGTGAGCAGTTCCGGACTCATAACCTGAAATCTGATGATAGCCCGGCAGGGCGACCGTCCGCTGTCGCCGTCAGACAGGCGCGCCAGCAGCTATCCTGTCAGTCATGCACCCACCGCTGCCGCGGAGCGGGCGCGCATCAGGAAGGAGCTCCATCCCATGAACCCACTGCGCAGGCTGCAGGACTTCGGTCAGCACGTGTATCTGGACGAGATCAGCCGCAGGATGCTGACAGACGGCAGCTTACAGAAGCTGATCGACGAAGACGGCATAAACGGCGTCACCTCCAACCCCGCCATCTTCGAGAAAGCCATCGCCGGCTCCGATGATTATGCGGACGCCATCCGTGAGCTGGCTGCTGCCGGTCACGGTGTGGAAGCCATCTACGAGGAGCTCGTGGTCCGCGACATCCGGGACGCCGCAGACGCGTTCCGGCCGCAGTTCGACGCGAGCAGCGGCCTGAGTGGCTTCGTCTCCCTGGAAGTAAGCCCCCTCCTGGCTGATGACACCGAAGGTACGGTAAGCGAGGCCCGGCATCTGTGGCAGCGTCTGGACCGGCCCAACGTGTTCATCAAGGTGCCCGGCACTGCAGCCGGTGTACCGGCCGTACGGCAGCTGACCGAAGATGGCATCAACGTCAACGTGACCCTGCTGTTCGGCCTGGACCGCTACCGCGAGGTCGCCCTGGCTTTCATCGAAGGACTCGAACGGCGGCTCGAACAGGGGCTGCCGGTCAGCGGCATCGAATCAGTTGCCTCGTTCTTCCTGAGCCGCATCGACGTTCTGCTCGACCCGCAGCTGACTGCACTGGGCAGTGAGGACGCTGCTGCGCTGCGCGGCCGGGTTGCCATCGCCAACGCCCAGGCGGCCTGGCTCGCCTGGCAGGAACTGTTCGGCAGCGCGCGCTTCGCGAGGCTGCAGGCGCAGGGCGCCCGTCCCCAGCGGCTGCTGTGGGCAAGTACCGGCACCAAGGATCCGGCCTACTCCGACACGATGTACGTCGAACCGCTCATCGGACCGGACACGATCAACACGATGCCACCGGCCACGCTGGACGCCTACCGCGACCACGGCGAACCGGCCGACCGCCTCGCAGCCGGTGCCGCCGGTGCACAGGAAGTGCTGGCCAGCCTGGCGGCCGTCGGCATCGACCTCGATGCGGCGACCCGTCAGCTTGAGCAGGAAGGTGTGGAGAAGTTCAGGCAGCCGTTCAACAGCCTGCTTGAAACGATAAAGGCTCAGCTGGGCTGAGCAGCCCCGGCGCGCGCGGCGTCCCGCAGCACCCTGCGCATCAGCAGGGCGTAGCCGATGATGCCGACCGCAGCGAACGAGAACCACTGCAGTGCGTAACCCAGGTGCGGGCCTTCGTCGAGCTCTTCGATGAAGCCCGGCCTGGGCAGCTCTCCTGGCTGGGCAGGTGACTGTTCCTGCAGCAGCAGCCACGCCGCCGGCAGCAGGTCCGGCAGCTGCGACACCGACAGCCGCTCCAGGTCGACGTACCAGGTGGCACGCAGCGGTTCACTGCCTTCCGGGTTCCGGGGGGCGAACGACGCCCCGATGCCGCTCGGCGGACGCTGGGTGGCGCGCAGGACGCCACTGACGGTGACCTGACCTTCAGGTGGGGTCGCCGGCAGTACCGGGACGGTGTCGTGGTCGTAAGGGACCCAGCCGCGGTCGATCAGCAGCTGCTGGCCATCTGACAGTTCCAGGGGAGTGAGCACGTGCCAGCCGGGCTGGCCGTTCCAGGAACGGGAGCGGAGCAGCAGCTCGGAATCCGGCAGGAACGTACCGGTCGCTTCGGCGTGGCGCAGGTCCAGCCCGGCAGCGTTGCCGGCATCGGCAAGCAGCACGGTGTCTGCCGAGCCACCGCTGAGCTGCAGCGGCGGCAGCGCCTCACGTTCGAGGCGGACCGCGTTCTCAGCACGCTTCTGGTCGAGCCGGTCCAGCTGCCAGAACCCGAACGAGATGAAAGCCACGATCAGGACGAGTGCGAGGAGGTGCCCGAAGATCCAGCGGGTGCTGAGCAGCACCCGCCAGGTTCCGGAGCCGGTTTCACTGCTCATGCTCAGGCGAACAGCATCCGGTCAACCGCCATCGCAACGAAGATGAGCGCAAGGTAACTCATGGAGTACAGGTACAGGGGCAGCGCGGTGCGGCGGTCGACGCGTTCACCGGCGGCAACGACCTTGTAAAGGCGGAACAGCCGCAGGGCCAGGACCACGTTGAGCAGCAGCGCGGCGATTACGTACACGACCGACATCTCGTGCATGACGAACGGGATGATCGTCAGGGCGACGGTCAGCACCGCGTACATGACCATCTGCATGACCGTGGCCCGGTCACCGATGACGATGGGTGCCATGGGGACACCCACGTTGCGGTAGTCCTCCTTGATCATGAGGGCGAGTGCCCAGAAATGCACCGGCGTCCACACGAACACCAGGCCGAACAGGCACCAGGCCAGCAGGCTCAGTTCACCGGTAACTGCAGCCCAGCCGACGAGCGGCGGGATGGCACCCGCAGCGCCGCCGATGACGATGTTGTGCCAGGTGCTGCGCTTCAGCCAGATGGTGTAGATGATCACGTAGAAAGCGATGCCCGCCCAGGACAGCAGTGCAGCCAGCAGGTTCGAGGTCGCCCAGATGATCACGAACGACAGGACCGTCAGGGCGATCGCGAAGATCAGGGCGTTGCGGGTCGATATGAGCTCGTTGGCAACTGCCCGTTTCGACGTGCGCTTCATGCTCAGGTCGATGTCACGGTCGATGATCATGTTGAACACGCCGGCGCCACCGGCAGACATGTAACCGCCGACCAGCAGGCCCAGCAGGGGGATGAAGCCCGGCCAGCCGCTGGCTGCGATGAACATGGCACCCACCGTCGTCAGCAGCAGCAGGCTGATGACACGTGGTTTGGTCAGCGCAAGGTAATCGCGCCAGGTGGCTCTGGTCGTCTCAGTAACAGTCATGGTCAACTTCAGGCGTTCTCCAGCTTCGTAGTTCCTGCTGCCAGCGGGCTGGCAGCCGTCCGTGCAAGAGGATACCCCAGAGTGACCACGGCTACCGCCATGAAGGCACAGAACACAGCCACAGCCACGCCCAGGTGCAGCAGCTGCAGCACGGTCGGTGCCAGCGTCGCCAGGTTGACGAAACCGACGACCAGCTGGGCAACGTAAGTTCCGAACAGCACCTGCGACAGGCCACGCGCCTCGACCACCGGCTTGCGCAGCCGCACGAAGCCCAGGGCGAGGAACAGGTATATGCCGACGCTGATCGAGATGATGGGGTGCAGGATGCGCAGGCGCACGAGCGGGTGCGAGTCCGGATCGAAGTCCATGGCTACACCATCCGCCAGTGTCTCAGCCGGGAACATCGTGTTGCCCATCGCGGCGATGCCGCCGGTGAACATGATGACCAGCATCAGACCCAGGCCGAGGCCGAACACGGTTGTGAGCAGTGGCTGCTGCTGCAGGCGCAGCGGCCAGGCCGGAGTCTGACGGCGCGAGTAGACGAGCGTGCCGGTCAGCGAGCCCATGAGCAGCATCGAGTTCACCAGGTGGGCGGCGACCATGACACCGCGTGCGGTCGAAACGTTGTCACCGGTCAGTTCGAACAGGACGGTCGCAGCACCGAGCAGCGCTTCGACGATCACGAGTACCGCCGAGGAACTGGCGAACCAGAAGAAGCCCGGCTTCTCAGACCGCAGCTGGATGCCGCGAACCAGCAGCCACAGGCCCAGCAGCAGCACGATGCTCGAGAGGCCACGGTGGCTGTACTCGATGATCGTCTGGGTGGTGAAGTTCAGCGGGACTATCTCACCGTGACAGGTGGGCCAGTGCCGGCCGCAGCCGGCACCTGAACCGGTCGCCCGGACGAAAGCACCCTGAAGTATCACGATCAGGTTGAAAATGAACGCCCACAGTGTGAGCCTCTCGATGTTTACCTGCAGGAATCTCAACTTTTTACCTCTTGCTCCGTGATACGGCATGCGCTGCCGTCCCGTGATAGTCTGCGCGGTCGCAGGTGGTGGGTGTGAGGCACACGGCCTTCTCACAGTCACTGGTCATGATACAGCTCAGTGCAAAGCGGACGCTGTATCGGCCCCTGGACGGTGCCTTTAGTCCGCAGCCGCAGGCAGCCGGGGGGCGCTGAGCGGGCCTGCAGCAACAAGCTTGTCAAGCACCGGAGGAGATCTTGATCAAACGGTTCACAATCATCGCCCTCACCCTTCTTGCGTTCACCGCAAATGTCTCACTGGCCCAGGAATCGGAACCGGGCGAGGTTGAAACCAACATCGCTACGGGTCAGCTGTTCCTCGGCACGGGTGAGTGCGAACTGGCACAGTGGCACTTCCGCGAAGCAGTACGTGCAGATCCAGGCAACGCTGAAGCGCTCCTGGGGCAGGGCCGCGCCCTCGCCTGCCGTTACGCCTACGACCTGGCCATCGAAAGCTTCCGCCAGGCGATCGAAGCTGACCCCAACCTGACGATGGCCTACGTGCAGCTGGCACTGGCCTACCAGTCGAAGTACATCTCGGATCCTGAGCGTTACCCGGACCTGCTCATCGAAGCACGTGCCGTGCTCTCCTCTGCTGAGCGCATCGCACCGGACGACACTCAGGTGCTTAACACCCAGGGCGTCATCCTGTTCCAGCTCGGTCAGTACGACCTGGCCCGGACGGCCCTCGAGAAGGCCGCCCAGAGCGCCCAGACCGACAGCAGCATCTCCAGCCGCATGGAGAGCGTCATCCAGGTGAACCTGGGCAAGACGTACCGCGATCTCGGCAACATGGACCAGGCGGTCACTGCCTTCCGCCGCGCGGTCGTCCTCGACCCCGCCAGCGCCTCAGCCCACAGCAACCTGGGCAACGTGCTGTTCCAGCAGGGCGACTGCTCCGCAGCAGAGTTCGAGCTGCGTCAGGCCGCCTCGCTTGATCCGCAGTCGCTGTCAGCTGTCGCTGACCTGGCCATCACCCTGTTCGAATGCGGACAGGTCGCGGCCTCCGTACCGTTCTTCCAGGATGCAGTGAGGCTCGACGGTTCCATCTTCCTGCCGCCGCTCTACACTTACCTGTCGCGCGGCCTGGTAGAACTCGGCCAGTACGAGGAAGCTGTCCGCCGCGGCATCGAAGGCGCGTCCATCCCGCCGCTGACCGCCGACGCCCGCTACTGGCTCGGTTCCGCCTACTGTGCCCGTGGCACCCTCGGTGACGACCAGCGTGCGCTCGACGCCTTCAACGCTGCCCTGGAGCTCGATCCGACCTTCGAGCCGGCCATCGCGGCTGCCGCCGGAGGCTGCTCGGCCCTCTGACCCGGCCACACACCTGGGCTGGTACGCTGCGTGTCAGCCCAGGTTGCGGACCCGGCCACGGCCGGGTCTTTTTCATGCTAGACTTCACAAGTTTGGCGTGCCGGCAGCGGGATGTCCGCCGCGCCAATCACAGAGGGAACGCAGCCGCCCCTGAGCAGCAGCACCCTGACTCCAGTACTCAACGTCCCGCCTGTGGAGGAAAACATGTCTTACCTCGGAATGAAGCAACTGCTCGAAGCCGGCGTGCACTTCGGACACGAAACG
>CAYPKV010000046.1:0-16098 GCA_964411415.1 uncultured bacterium | reverse complement strand
GGTGACCGCACCGCCGAGGAGATCAAGATCCAGGTCGGTTCGGCCACCGTAACCGCCCCTGACGAGATCCGTTCCACCCAGGTGCGCGGCCGGGACCTGATCAACGGCCTGCCCAAGACGATCACGGTCACGACCGAAGACGTGTCGGTCGCGCTCAGGGAACCGATCCAGAAGATCGCTGATGCCGTGCGTCGCGTGCTGGAACAGGCGCCGCCGGAACTGGTAGCGGACGTGATCGACCGGGGCATCATAATGACCGGCGGCGGCGCGCTGCTGCACAACTTCGATGAACTGCTCCGGCAGACGACCGGCATCCCCGTGGCAGTCGCGGAGAACGCGGTCGACTGCGTTGCACTCGGAACCGGTGCGGCACTGGACATGATTCCGCTGCTGCAGGACGCCCTCATCTCGGACAGCTTCCTGCGCCGCTAGGAGCGTACAGCTGCCCTCCACGCACATCCCCACCCTGCCGGTCAGCCGGCTGCTCGAGCTGACCGGCGGTGAAGGCCGGGGCCTGGAGCAGTTGACGTTCAGCGCGTTCCGGCTGAGCGAACCGGTCCGGGCCGGACCCGGGGACGTCGCGTTCGTCTGGCGCCGGGACGTGCTCGCTTCAACAGCCGCGGGGCTCCTCGTCGTCAGCAGCGGCCTGGCCGACCTCGGCGACAGACCCCACATCGAGGTGGACGACGCCAGGACGGCACTGGCTGCAGTGACCACCGACATCAGCTGCTCAGTCCCGTACGTTTCCGGCATCCACCCGGCTGCGCAGGTTCATGAGACGGCGCAGGTAGCTGACGGTGCTTCGGTCGGGCCCGGCGCCGTCGTCGCTGCGGGCGCAGTCATCGGCCCGGGCAGCCGCATCGGCGCACTGTGCACGGTCGGTGAACGCAGCAGTATCGGCCGTGACTGCCTGCTGCACCCCGGTGTTCATGTCGGCCACGACGTCAGGATCGGCGACCGGGCCGTGCTGCACAGTGGCTGCGTGCTGGGCGCTGACGGCTTCGGTTTCGCAGCCGGCCAGGGCGGCCCGCTGAAGATCGCCCATCTGGGACGTGTGCTGGTCGGCAACGACGTCGAGATCGGCGCCAACAGCACCGTCGACCGTGGCACGCTCGGTGACACCGTCATCGGTGACCACACCAAGATCGACAACCTGGTGCAGATCGGCCATAACGTGACGATCGGCCGTGGCTGCCTCATCGCCGGCCAGGCCGCGATCGGAGGCAGCACGGTGCTCGGTGATGGCGTGACCCTGGCCGGAAACGCAGCCCTCTCGGACCACATCACGATCGGTACCGGCGCGGTAATAGGCGGTCTGAGCGGCGTGAGCAAGGACGTGCCGGCCGGTGAGGTCTGGTTCGGTACGCCGGCCGTTCCGCAGCGGGCCTTCGCCCGGCGCCAGTACCTGCTGGGCCGGCTGGAGCAGATCTGGGAGTTCGTCAGGGAGAAACGCCGACAGTGATAAGCCTGAGCGGGATCGGGGTGCACAGTGGCGCGGCCAGCACTGTCCGGCTCACCCGCAGTGAGGGTCCGGTCAGCTTCAGGCGGGCGGGCCAGCTCATACCGGCTTCCGCACGCAGCATCGTCGGTACGAACCGCACGACGGTACTGGGGGCAGGCTCAGCGCGGGTCGCGATGGTCGAACACCTGCTCGCTGCCCTGCACATCCGGGGCTGGTGGAGCGGGCTGCTCATCGAGGTGACGGCTGACGAGCTGCCGGTGCTGGACGGTTCAGCGCTCGCCTGGCTCGAGGCGCTGGATCAGCTCGGCGCGCCGCCGCCTGCCCCGGAGCCGCTCGTACCCGGCAGCGAGATCACGGTCCGCGCTGCCGACTCGAGCGCCAGCTGGGCGCCGGGGCCGGACCTGCTTGACGTCAGCATCCGCTTCAGTCATCCGCTCATCGGCAGCCAGCGCTGGCAGGGCGGCCGGGCCGAGTGGGTGCAGCTCGCCGGGGCCCGGACGTTCGGGTTCATGAAGGACTTACAAGCGTTGCGGGCAAGTGGCCTGGCACTGGGAGCTGACGTCGGCAACTGCCTCGTCTACACCGATGAGGGCACCGTGCAGCCGGTCCGTGGCGCTGACGAGCCCGTGCGCCACAAGGCCCTGGACGCCCTGGGCGACCTGTTCCTGGTGGGCCGTCCGCTGGCTGGCGTTGTGCGGGTGGCTTGTGGCTCCCATGGACTCCATGCCAGACTGGTTCAGGAAGTACGGGCTCGGACCGGCTTGGAGAAGGCGACTTGAACCGTATAAGAGTAGCAGTGGTCGGCTACGGAGTGATGGGCCAGTACCACGCCAACAACTACGCAGCCATGCCGGCAGCACGGCTGGCGGCGGTGGTGGATCCCGATCCGCAGAAGCGCGAACTGGCAGTCGGGAACTTCGGCTGCCGCGCCTATCCGGACGTGTCGGCGCTGCTGGCCGCTGAGGAGATCGAGGCTGCCAGCGTGGCTGCTCCGACGAGTCAGCACTACCGGATCACCCATGAACTGCTCACGGCCGGTGTACACGCCCTGGTCGAGAAGCCCCTGGCGCCGACTGCCGGGCAGGCTGCCGGTCTCGTCGACCTGAGCCGGCAGCAGGGCCTGGTGCTGCAGGTGGGCCACATCACCCGCTTCTACGAAGCTGTGCAGCGGCTGAACGCCAGCGTTAACGAACCGTACCTGATCGAAGCACGGCGCCTGACCCCGCACACCCGCATCCGCGACGCCGGTGTCATCCTGGACCTGATGATCCACGACATCGACATACTGCTGCGGCTCGTGCCTTCTGAGATCGTCGACGTGTCGGTCGCGGGCCATTCCCTCGGCAGTAACGGTTTCGAGGATGTGGCGGCCGCCCAGCTCGTGTTCGCCAACGGCTGTGTCGCCCGGCTGCTCGCCAGCCGTGCCGCTTACACGGTCGAACGGCGGCTGACGGTGGTCGAACGTGACAAGATGATCACCCTTGATTTCAGCCGTGACCCCCACACCGAAGTTGCGATCCACCGGCCGTCCGGCGGTGCTGATGGCGGCTTCGTCCAGGTGGAACGTCACCAGGTAGAAGAAGACAACCCGCTCAGACGGGAGCTCACTCACTTCCTCGCCCGCATCAGAGACGCTGAAGCGCCGATCGGCACTGCCGAAGAAGACCTGCGCTCGCTGGCCCTCGCCACCCAGCTGCTGGACAACATGCGCCTGACCCAGCTCGACGAGCTGGAAGCCGCCTTCCACTGACAGGCCGGCTCAGCCCCCTGAAGTAGAATCACCGCATGGCTGCAGACATCCAGGCGTTATTGCCGCACCGTTACCCGTTCCTGCTGGTCGACCGGCTCATCAGCAGCGACGGTGTCAATTTCGAATGCATCAAGAACGTGACGTTCAACGAGCCGTTCTTTCAGGGTCACTTCCCCGGCGAGCCGGTCATGCCCGGCGTGCTCATCCTGGAGGCGCTCGCGCAGGCGGCCGGAGTTGCCCTGGCTTCCGAAGCCGGCGGCTCACCCGGCACCGGCTACCTGACGGGCATCGACGACGCCCGCTTCCGCCGCAAGGTGGTGCCGGGCGACCAGCTGCGCCTGACCGGGGAGATACTCCTCAACCGGCGGGGCCTGTGCAAGGTACGCGCCAGCGCCCTGGTCGGTGAGGAAACGGCCGCGGAGGCCACCCTCAGCTTCATATACCCCAGGACCTGAGCTTGAGCGCAGTCCGGGTGCATCCGAGTGCCGTCGTCGACCCCCGTGCGGAACTGGGCGAGGATGTCGAGGTCGGTCCGCTGGTCGTCATCGAAGCCGGGGTCAGCGTCGGTGCCCGCACCAGGCTTCTGAGCGGCACGGTGCTGATGAGCGGCAGCCGCATCGGCGCGGACTGCATCCTGGGCCCGTACGCCAGCATCGGTGGCCTGCCGATGGACACGTCGTTCCGGGGTGAACGTTCGTTCGTCGAGCTGGCTGATCACGTGCAGGTGCGTGACTTCGCCAGCGTGCACCGGGCGACCGGGGAGGACAGCGTCACGCGCATCGGAACCGGCAGCCTGCTCATGACTTACGTTCACGTCAGCCACAACGCCACGGTCGGTGACCATGCCGTCCTTACCTCGGCTGCCCAGCTTGGTGGCCACAGTCACGTCGGTGACCGTGCGGTGCTTGGCGCCGGAGCGAGCCTGCATCAGTTCGTGCGCGTCGGCAGTTTTGCGATGGTCGGCGCCATGTCCGGACTGAACCGCGACGCCCTGCCGTTCAGTCTCGTTCACGGCCTGTTCGCAGAGCATTACTCGCTGAACCGCGTCGGCCTGAAACGAAGCGGACTGAGCGGCGACCGGTACCGGGACATCGAGCGGGCCTTCCGGCTGCTCCGCCGCCGCGACCGTGCCGGCTTCGAGGAGCTCGCCCGGCAGTCAGCGGACGCGGCGCTCATGCGGGACTTCATCAACGGTTCAAGCCGCGGCATCGCCGCGTTCCGGCGCAGCGGCAGGGGCAGCGATGACTGAGCGGCGCAAGGTCGTCCTGGTAAGCAACGGACCGGGTGAACTGCAGACGTGGGTGAAGCCGGTGCTCGCTGAAATCAGGCGCCAGGCCCCGGACGCGGAAACAGTCATCAGCCTGATCCCCTGTCAGTTCGCCAGTGGCAATGAGACGAAGATCGCCCGGGACTTCGGAGCTGACCATGTCACCTCGCCTGCTGAAGCGGTGAAAGCAATGGCCGGTGCCGGCGAAGGACCGCTGAGCGGCACGGCCAGTGCAGTCATCGGTCTGGGTGGCAACACCCGCATGGCCGTCCGGCTGGCCCGGCGCCTGCAGGCACCGGTGTACCGTTACTCGTTCATCCCTTACTGGCATCCCGGCCTGAGCCGCCTGTACGTGCACGACGACTCTGCGCTGCGCAAGGCCCGGCTGCTCGGCGCGCCCGCCGGCAGGCTCGCGAACATCGGCAACCTGGTCGCTGACGCGCTGGCGGACAGTGAACCGGCCCTTTTCAGCGGCTCACCGAAGCTGCTCCTGATGGTAGGCAGCCGTGACCGCTACACCAGGGCGGTGCTGCCGCTCATGCTGGCTGCCCTGGACCTCGTTGCCGAGGCGCTGCCCGGACTGGCAGTCACCTGGCCCGTCAGCAGACTCCTGAGCGATGAGGCGGTAGCGGACGCCATAGCAGCGACCGGGCCGGAGGTGATCGGTGGTTACGGCGGGGTGCGCGACGGTGACACGATCGTCACGCCTGGTGGCCTGCGCATCACGATGGCTGCTGAGAGCGAACGTTACAGCTGGATGAAAGCCGCTGATGCGGCACTGACCATCCCCGGAACGAACACGCTTGAGCTCGGCATCGCGGGCACACCGGCAGTCGTGATCCTGCCACTGAACCGGCCTGAGATCATCGCCCTGGAAGGGCCCGGTCACTGGCTGTCGCTGCTGCCCGTCATCGGCACCCCGCTCAAGCGCCGGGCAGTGAAGACGTTCGTCGAACGGCTCAACTACCCCGTGTCGCTGCCGAACCAGTTCAGTGGTGAACGCCTGATGACCGAGGTGAAAGGCATCGTGACGCCGGAGCAGGTCGCCTCGGAGCTGCTCGCGCTGCTTGCTGACAAGGCTGAACTTGAGCGGCGCAGCGCGCGCCTGCTGGAGACGATGCCCCGGCCCGGAGCGGCCGCACGGCTCGTCTCGGAAGTGCTGGCCGGCTGATGACTGACCTGTACGATGCCGCTGACGTATACGACCTTCAGTACGAGGCGTACCGCGATGATGTCCCCTTCTACCTGAACCTGGCAGCCGATGAGGGCGGAACGGTGCTGGAACTGGGCAGCGGTACGGGCCGGCTCACGGAGGCGCTTACAGCCTCAGGGGCTGCGGTCACCGGGGTCGAGCTCTCCCCCGCGATGCTGGAGCTTGCCAGGCAGCGGGTGCCTGCTTCCGCGACACTGCTGCAAGGTGACATAAGGGAGCTGGGGCAGCTGCCGCTTGAGCCCGGCTCGTTCGCACTGGTCATCGCGCCGTTCAACGTGCTGATGCACCTGTACACGCTCGACGATCAGGACGCAGCACTGAGCGGTGCTTTCCGGCTCCTGCAGCCAGGCGGACTGTTCGCGCTGGACCTGTACATGCCGCGCTTCGGACCTGAACAGGTGCTTCGCGCCGTACCCGAGTGGTCGCATGTGGCTGGCCCGGGTGGTCAGGTGCTGCTGCTGCAGGAGCACGACAGCCTGAACCAGCTGGTTACCAGCACGTACCTGATCGATTCCCCGGATGCGTCAGGACTGATCCGGCGCCGCAGCGTGAAGCTGACGCAGCGCTACTTTCAGCCGTTCGAGCTGCAGCGGGCACTGCGGGCCGCCGGCTTCGGCCAGATCCGCATGTCGGGCGGTTTCGACCGGAGCCGCTTCGGGGCGGAGGCCAGCCACATGGTGGTCACCTGCCGCCGCCCCGGTAACTGAACCGTCAGCCCTGCTGCAGGGCGAGTGCTTCGCGCAGAGCTTCCAGGATGACGGCTACGTCGAAGCGGTCAGCGTGACCGAGCAGTGACGGCCTGACGATCAGATCAGCGACGTGGTCCTGCCCGCCTGCGATGGTCATGCCCATACCTGCCAGGTCAGCGGTGAGCCGGCGGGCGCTGATGCCCTCAGGAACGCGCAGCGCTGCGACTGCCGGCGCGACCCGCTCGGCGAACTGGCTGAAACCCAGCGCCTCTGCCCCTTCGATCAGCTGCCGTGTCAGCTCCGCGCGGCGGGCCCACACCTGCTCGAGGCCCTCCGTCAGTATGAGTTCCAGGGCGACGTCCAGGGCAGCGACCAGGCTCGTGGCCGGCGTCATGGGCTGTCTGCCGCCCCGGTACGAGCGCAGGTCCAGGTAGAACGAAGGGTGCAGCGTGGCCGGGTCTGTCTGCCAGGCACGTTCAGACAGCCAGACGAAACCGAGGCCCGGCGGCGTCAGCAGCCCTTTCTGGGAACCGGACACGACAGCATCCAGGTTCCATTCCAGCGGCCGCAGCTCGGCAGCAGCCAGGCTGGTCACTGCATCAACCAGGAACAGCGCCTGAGGCTGCTGCTGCCTGGTCACCGCGGCCAGGGCTTCGATGTCGTGCAGCACGCCGGTTGACGTCTCCGAATGGGTGGCCAGCACGGCCGAGACACCCGGGTTCGCCTGCAGCGCTTCAGCCAGCTGCTCCGGCTGCACGCAGCTGCCCCAGGGGGCACTGACTTCGATCACCTCAAAGCGGAAAGCACGGGCCAGTCTGACCCAGCGCTCACCGAACTTGCCGGCGTTCAGGGCTATGACGGTGCTGCCGGCCGGTACGCAGGCCAGGAAGGCAGCTTCCATCGCGCCGGAACCGGAGCTGCTGAGGCTGATCACCTCGTCAGCACCGACCATGAACACCTCGGCCAGCCGGGCCTGAACCCGCTCCTGCAGCTTCACGTAATCAGGCGTCCGGTGGTGCTGGACCGGCCGGGCCAGTGCCGCCAGCACTTCAGGCGGCAGCTCCACCGGTCCTGGAGCGTAGAGGCGCTGTTTCATGACCGCACCAGCCGCAGGCTGCGGATGACGTCCGTCATGCTGCGCAGCAGGTCGAGCACGTCTTCAGGTGGCGTCCGGTCCAGGGTGAGGGCGAACATGGCGAGCCCGTCCTCATCGACCCGGCTCAGCTGCATGCTGATGATGTTCACGCCTGCTTCGCCCAGCACCGTGCCGACCCGGCCCACCGCGCCCGGACGGTCGTAGTTCGTGCAGATGAGCATCGCACCTTCCGGCCGGATCTCGATCGGGAAACCGTCTATCGACACCACCCGCGGTGAATCACCAAGTACCGTGCCACCGACGCTCGCTTCGGACTGGGCGCCGCGTGCGGTCACGAGCACGTGGTTCGTGTAACCGCGGTCACGGGCCGAAGTGACCCGTGAGACGCGGATGTCACGGTCACGGGCGATGAGCGGCGCACTCACGTAGTTGGGTGGTTCGCTGAGTATCGGTTCCAGGAAGCCTTTGAGCACCGCAGTGCCGATCGGGTCGGGGTCGAGCGGGAAACTGCCGCTGAACTCGATCTCCAGGCTGTCGGCCCGGCCGCCGTTCAGCTGTATCGCCATGCGGCCCAGCGCCTCACCAAGCTCCAGGTGCCGGCCCAGCTGGCGCATCACTTCCGCCGAAAGCGCAGGAGCGTTGACGACACCACGCGAGTAATCGCCGCGCAGTGCCATGACGGTGCGTTCCAGTATCTCCTCGCCGACCCGCGCCTGCGCCTGGGCAGTGTTGGCCCCCAGGTGGGCGGTGAGCACCACGTCGTTGCGCTGCACGAGCGGGTGGTCAGCTGAAGGCGGCTCAAGGGTGAACACGTCCAGGCCGGCGGCGAACACATGGCCGGACTCGAGCGCGTCAGCCAGGGCCTGTTCCTCGATGATGCCACCCCGGGCGGCGTTCACCACGACCGCGCCGGCCGGCAGCATCGCCAGTTCACGGCTGCCGATCATGCCGCTTGTCTCCTCGGTGAGGGGCGTGTGCACGGTCAGGAACTCGGCCCGCACCAGCAGGTCTGCCAGACTCTCACACAGCTCGACCCCGAGGTCAGCGACCCGCTGTTTCGAGATGAACGGGTCGTAAGCGATGACGTTCATGCCCAGCCCCTGGGCACGCCGGGCGACGAGGCTGCCGATTCGGCCGATGCCTACGATGCCCAGGGTGGCGTCCTTGACCTCCCGGCCCAGGTACTTGCGGTCCCAGACGCCCTGCCGGATGAGGCGGTCAGAACGGGTGACGCCACGGGCGGCAGACAGCATCAGTGCGATGGCCAGTTCGGCGGCTGAGACGTTGTTCGATTCCGGAGCGTTCAGTACGAGCACGCCGCGCCGGCTGGCAGCTTCGAGGTCGATGTTGTCGATGCCTACTCCACCGCGGCCGACCACTTTCAGGTTGACTGCTGCGCGGATGAGCTCCTCGTCGACGGTCGTACGGCTGCGCGTGATTATCGCGTCATATTCATGCACGATCGCAAGCAGGTCCTGACGGCTTATGCCGTCGCGGTTGTCGATCTCCATATCGGGGAACTCGCGGTCCCCCAGCTGCATCGTGTCGGTAACGAGAATCCTGGCCACGGGCGCAACATATCACGCACCAAAGCCGGCCGCAGGCGTCTGTTCAGTGGCTCTGCAGCGGCACTGAAAGCTGCAGGCCGCCGGGCAGTGCGAAGCTGCTCAGACCGAGTACGTCGTAGGCGATGTCACCACTCAGCAGCGCCGTGGCCGGCTGGCCGGCGAGGGCGTCCGAGAGACCGGAACGGACGGTCGAAGACAGCAGGGCGGACACCGGACTGAAGGTGAGCACTACCCGGGCGCTGCTGCCCGCGGCCACCGGGGTCGGCGGCAGGTCCTGGATGGCGACCGGTTCACCGTTCAGCTGCAGCGTCAGGTCCTTGGCATGCAGCAGCCAGCCGGCGGGCCCGGGGTTGTTGACGTCAAGAACGACGCGGATGACCGCACCCGTACCGTCGAGACTGAATATGCTGGCCGGTTCCGCCAGGCTGAACTCCGGAGCGAGTACGCCGGTACCGGCTCCGGCGCGGCCGCTGCGGCTGAACTGCACGCTGCTCTGCCACGGGTGGCGTTCACTGCTGTAGGTGACCGCACCACTGACTCCCCAGGCGAGGCCGCCTGACTGGAAGCTGGCAGCCGCCTCGCTCAGCAGCCGGTTGTCAGCCTGCAGGCTGGCTGGCAGTTCGAGTGCGACCTGCTGCGAGCCGCCGGGCAGCAGCATGAGACGCGTCTCGACCTGGCCTGACTGCTCGGCAGTGGGTGTGCTGCCGACGGTGTAGACGTAACCGACGCCGTGCACCTGCAGCGGGAACGGGTTGGGGTTGGTGACGGTGAGTGGAACCGTGACGCTCAGGCTCGCCCCTGTTCCGGGCGGATCGAAGCGGCTGACGGTGGCGGAACTGGGCTCAAGGCTCAGGACAGGTGGCAGGAGGTCCGGCAGTCTGCCACTGCCGCTGCGCGCACCGGGGGCGCAACCGGCCAGCACCAGGGCCAGGAGCAGGATGGAAGCTGCTGTTCTGCGGATCACGCTGTCCAGCGTAACCGCTGCATCTGTGACGCTGCTGAGAGCAACTTCTCAGATGATGTCGCGGATCGCAGTTGCCGCCACCCGACGCTGCAGTTCGCTGCGCAGCCGCTCCGCCCAGTTTCCTTCGAGACGCGGGTCGGCTGCCAGCATCTGCTGGGCCAGGCCGCGTGACTCCTCGATGAGCTCCAGGTAGGTGTTCAGGTCGCCGAGCAGCAGGTCTGGAAGTCCGGACTGACGGGTCCCGCGCAGTTCACCGGGTCCGCGCAGTTCCAGGTCACGCTCCGCGATGACGTGGCCGTCGGTCGTCTGCACGATTATGTCGAGCCGCTGCCGCGTCTTCCGTGAGGCGTCACCGGCGATGAGCAGGCACCAGCTCTTCGCGGCACCCCGGCCGACCCGGCCACGCAGCTGATGCAGCTGGGACAGTCCGAACCGCTCGGCGTTCTCGATGATCATGACGCTGGCGTTGGCGACGTCAACACCCACTTCGATGACGGTGGTGGAAACGAGCAGGTCGAGGTGATGGTCACGGAACGCCTCCATCACCGCGTCTTTCTCCTCCTGCGGCATGCGCCCGTGCAGCAGACCGATCCGGCAACCGTCCGGCATGAGCACCTGCAGGTCCCTGAACATGCCTTCGCTCGAGACGATCTCGTCGAGCGCCTCACTGTCTTCGACGAGCGGCGTAACCACGTACACCTGACGGCCCTCACGGATCTGTTCCCAGGCGAACACGTACGCTTCGCGCCTCTTCGCGGCGCTGATGAGCCGGGTTTCGACCGGGGTGCGGCCCGGCGGAAGTTCATCCAGCACCGACAGTTCGAGATCGCCGTAGAAGGTCAGTGCCAGCGAGCGTGGTATCGGCGTGGCGCTCATGACGAGGACGTCTGCCCGACGGCCGGCCAGCCGGCGGCGCTGCTCGACCCCGAAGCGGTGCTCTTCATCGACGACTGCCAGACCGAGGTCCCGGAACTCAACACCTTCCTGGATGAGCGCGTGCGTGCCGATCGCCAGGTCAGCCTCGCCGGAACTTATGCGGGCGAGCGCCTCACGCCGCGCCCGGCTGCCCATCGAACCCGTCAGCAGCTCAGTCCGCACGTTGAGCGGGTACAGGAAACGGACCAGTCCGTCGAAGTGCTGCCTGGCCAGGATCTCGGTCGGCGCCATCAGGGCAGCCTGCACGCCCGCGCTCTTCGCGGCGACTATCGCGGCAGCTGCCACGGCCGTCTTGCCGCTGCCCACGTCACCCTGCAGCAGGCGGGCCATACGCCGTTCCAGTTTCAGGTCGGCAACGATCTCAGCGATGACCCGCTCCTGGGCCCGGGTGAGGCTGAACGGAAGCGACTCCCGGAACGCCTGCAGTTCCGCCGCGTCAACCGCCAGCGGCCTGCCGTCAGAGTGCACGGCCCGGTTCAGCAGTACCCGCAGTTCCAGGAACAGGAACTCATCGAACTTCAGTCGCCGCAGTGCCGCCTGCAGCGCTTCATCGTCGGGCGGGAAGTGGACGTCACGGAGCGCCTGGTCCAGCGGGACCAGTCCGTGGCGTTCCAGCACCTTCAGCGGCAGGTGGTCGCGGATGGTGCCGAGCGATTCAAGCAGCCGGTGCACCGCCCGCCGCAGGTACGCCTGGCTCAGTCCCTGAGTGCTGGCGTACACCGGGGTGATGCGCCCGGTGGACAGCGACTCGGTATCGTCGTCGATCTCGAAGTCCTGAACGCTCAGCTCGAGGCGGCTGTTACGTTCCTTCACCGCACCCGTGACGATGAGCCGCTGACCGGGGAACAGCTGCTTCTCCAGCCACGGCTGGTTGAACCAGACGGCAGTGACCGTCTCACCCCGGGAGTTGGCCAGAGTCGCCCGCATGATCTTCAGGCCGCGCCGGCCCTGGATGAGGTTGCGGCTGCGCACTGTTCCGGCTACGGTCGCCTGGTCCAGCCCCCGCAGGCTCGCGTACGACGGCAGCTGGCGCCGGTCTTCGTAACGGCGTGGGTAATGGTTCAGCAGGTCGCGGTACGTCTTCAGTCCGACCTCAGCCAGCTTGCGTGCCGCCTGCTGACCGAGGTCAGGTCTGCGTTCAGCCAGGCCCGAATCGAGGATGGCAGAAACCGTACCCACAACGGGATTGTGTCACGCCGCGCCATGCAGCACCGTCTTGTCGCCATGGGCAGCATGCGTTATCCTGAGCCGGCAGACAAACACAAGGCATCTAGTCAACAAGGGAGTTAACCGTGAGAAAACTGATTTCCCTGGCAGCAGCCGCAGCCCTTTCCCTCGCGTTCGCCCAGGACCTGGGTGGCGCCACCATCCGGGTAGGTTCCGACACCACCTACCCGCCGTTCGAGACCGTTGATGCTCAGGGCAACATCGTTGGCTTCGACATCGACGTGTTCAACGCGATCTGCGAGCGCGTCAACTGCGTCGCTGAGTTCGTGACCACCGCCTGGGACGGCATCTTCCCGGCCCTCGCCGCCGGCGAGTTCGACGCGGTCGCCTCCGGCGTCACCATCACTGCGGAACGGGCTCAGATCGTCGACTTCACCGATCCGTACTTCGTGGTTGACCAGGCCATCACCACCCGCGTGGAGAACGAAGCCTGGGTCCTGTCCGACTTCGTTGACGGCACCCTGACCCTGGGCGCCCAGACCGGCACCACCAACGCCCTCACCGCTGAGGACCTCGTCGGCCGTGACCGTGTCCGCCTGTACGACGACTTCAACGCTGCCATCCAGGCTCTGCTCAACGGTGACGTTGACGGCGTCATGATCGACAACGTCATCGCTGATGCCTTCGTCGCCACCTACGCAGGTGAACTGGTCATCGCCGTCCCGAGCGTCGAATCCGGTGAGGAGCTCGGCTTTGCCGTCCAGCAGGGCAGTGAGCTCGTCGACGCTCTCAACGCGGGCCTTGCCCAGATCAGCGCCGACGGCACCCTCGACGCTCTGATCCAGAAGTGGTTTGTCGACGCAGACTGACAGAAATGGACCTCCCGGGGGACTGACCCCCGCGGGTGACCGGTGGCGGGTGCTGAAAGGCATCCGCCCCAGTTACCTTGTACTGCTGGCGGCTGTCCCTTTCGTCATCCTGCTGTTCGCAGGCTCTGACAACTACATGGAGGCTCTGGCCTTCATCCTGCCGGGCGTAGGCACGACCCTGCTCGTGACCGTGCTTGCCTACATCGTCGCCGGCGTACTGGGACTCGTCCTGGCCGGCATCCTGCTCCTTAAGACCGGCCCGCGTACCACCCGCAACTTCTCCATCTTCTGGCTCGCACTGGCGCTCGGCTCCATCTGGTTCTTCACCCGGCCGCAGGTCGAGTACGTCCTGGTCGGCGAGACTGAGGGACTGGTAGCCATCATCCAGGGCACCCCCCAGCAGCTCAGCGACCGGATCCAGCAGGGCCAGTGGTCCGAGGAGGGCGCTCCCAGCCGCAGCATCAGGGCGGTTACTGACCCGGAGGCCGCCCTGCAGCGCCTCGAGAGCGGCGTCGTCACCGGTGCCTTCATGCCTGCTGAGTTCGCCCCCGCGGGCCTGCCGGTGCTGTGGGAGACGAGTTTTCTGCCACGCCGTTACAACATGCCGGCGATGTTCCTTATGGTACTGGCCGCCATTCTGGGTGTGCTGATCTTCGCAGGCTGGCAGAGCGGCAAGCATCCACTCGCCATCTTCGCTGAACTGTACGTGGACATGATCCGCGGCATCCCGATGCTGGTGATCATCCTCTACATCGGCTTCCCGGTGCAGGGAGCACTGCGCGACCTCAGTGGCGGCGTCATCGAACCTGACCGCCTCACGCGCGGGGTCATCGCCATCGCCCTGGGCTACGCCGCCTACATGGCTGAGATATTCCGTGCCGGCATCCAGGCGGTTCCTGCCGGGCAGATCGAAGCGGCCCGCAGTCTGGGACTGAACGGTCCGCAGACCGCCCGGTTCGTGATACTGCCGCAGGCACTGCGCATCGTCATCCCGCCGCTTGGCAACGAGTTCATCGCCATGCTCAAGGACACCTCGCTCCTGTCACTGCTCTCGCTCCGTGAAGTGACGCAGCGCGGCCGTGAGTTCACTTCCCGGACCTTCGAGTACTTCCCCGGTTACAACACCGTGGCGGTCATCTACATCGGTCTCACCCTGGCAGCTGCCTCGCTGCTGAAGTACGTGGAACGGCGCGGTGCGCGTTCCGAACGGCGCACCTGAACAGATGCCCACAGCAACAGTTGACCTGACGGCGCTGCGCGCCAACCTGGAGCTGGCAGCGTCACTGACCGCGCCCGGCACGATCGTCATGCCACCCCTGAAGGCCGACGCTTACGGGCACGGCGCGGTGCCGGTCGCCACGTACCTCGAACAGCACGGTTACAGCTGGTTCGCGGTCGCCACCGCTGCAGAACTGCTGGAACTGCGTGCTGCCGGCGTCAGCGCCGACCTGCTGCTGCTCACTCCGCTGCTTGTAGCCGAGCCGGCGCTGTTCGACAGCCGTACTGCCCTGACGCTCGCTGATGCCAGCGGCCTCGGGCGCCTGCAGGCGTGGGGCGCGCCGCGCGGCACCCGGCTGCACCTGAAGGTCGACACCGGCCTGGGCCGCCTCGGCCAGCCACCAGAACAGGCGGTGGAACTGGCGATCCAGGCGGAGCGGGCCGGGTACGTCATCGAGGCAGCCTGGACCCATTTCGCCTCAGCCGAGGACGATCCGCTGCTCACCAGACAGCAATTGGACCGTTTCGGCACTGCCCTCGACCTGCTGAAGCGGGCCGGTATCGAGCCGCGGCTGCGCCACGCTGCCAATTCGGCAGCGACCCTCCTCTGCCCGGAAGCCCACTTCGACATGATCCGCCCCGGGCTGCTGACTTATGGTTACAGTCCCCTCGAAGAAGCGCACCCGCTCACCGCGGCATTGCGGCCGGCCCTGACGCTGACTGCGCCGGTGACGATGTGCAAGAGGGTAACTGCCGGCACCGGGCTGTCGTACAACCACCTGTGGCATGCCGACCGCGACACGAACATCCTGAGCGTCCGCTGCGGCTACGCTGACGGTTACCGGCGCCTGCTGTCCGGCCGCACCTGGGCTGCACTCCGGGGTGAGCGCCTGGAGCAGCGGGGCCGCATCGCCATGGACCAGCTCCTGCTCGATGCGGGCGGACTGACTGCTGAGCCCGGCGAACGTGTGACCCTGATCGGCGGTGCCGGTCCGGGTGCAGATGAGCTCGGTCAGCTGGCCCAGTCGAACGCGTACGATATCCTGACCTCGCTGGGCCGGCGCGTGCAACGCCGCTGGCTCGCTGATCAGGCCGCGCAGGAGTGAAAGATGTATGTAGCCATCGCCGGGAACATCGGATCCGGCAAGTCCAGCCTCACCCGGCTGCTGTCGGACCGTTACGGCCTCCAGCCGGTGTTCGAAGCCGTTGACGAGAACCCTTATCTGTCAGACTTCTACGAGCGGATGGACCTGTACGGCTTCCATTCGCAGATATTCTTCCTGGCCCGGCGCCTGAAGCAGCACCTGGCGATGGTCAACCCCGGCGAACACATCGTGCAGGACCGGACCGTCTTCGAGGACGCGCATATATTCGCCACCAACCTGCACCGGCAGGGCATCATGAACGACCGCGACTTCGCCAGTTACATGGAGCTGTACGAGGCGGTCAGCCTGGCGCTGCGGCCCCCGGACCTGCTCGTCTACCTGCAGTCCGACCTGAAGCGCCTGCGCCAGCAGATCGAACTGCGCGGCCGCGACTTCGAGGCAGGCATAAGCGACGCTTACCTGCTGCAGCTGCAGGACCTGTACGAGGAATGGATCGGCAGCTACACGGCCTCGAAACTGCTCATAATCCCCGCGGCCGACCTGGACTTCGTTCACGACGAGTCTGACAGGGCTTTCGTCTGGCGGCTGCTGGAGCAGAACGGACTCCCGGAGCCGATCCTGTGAAGCTTTCACAACTGCTGCAAAGCGCCCTGGGCGTCACCTGGGACGGTCCGGACCCGGAGGTCAGCTCTGTCGTACAGGACCACCGGCGTGCCGTGCCCGGTTCGCTGTTCGTCGCCCGGGCTGGTGCCCGCTTCGACGGCCGCAGGCTGACCGGCGAGGCGGCCAGGCT